>DASXEJ010000109.1 GCA_036490175.1 Pirellulales bacterium
GCCATTTAAGCTGAGGAGTTGGGGCTTTCGGTGACGCGCGATCGATAGAGTCGCGTCGTCCGTTGACCAGCACGCAGTCTGCGCTGTTGGAAAGTCAGCGGCTTCCGGACGACGCAGCCATCATTCTACGATCACGCGGCGGACCGACTTGATTTGAAATTCGTCGGCCGTGGGTTCCAGGTCTTCTTCTTCGGCCACGATCGTCACACTTCCCCAGTGCAAGAAGGAGTCTCGAAAATCCTCGATGGGAATGGCCTCTCGACTGTACATGTCCATAACCTGGCCGCCGCCGACATAGAATACGTGATGGCCCTCCTGGCCATGGAATCGGCTTTGCAACTCGGCAGACAGTTGATCGAAGTACGGGTTGTCGAACCACACCTCGTCGCCCGGTAGGAACTCTTCGGCCTGGAAAACGTCACCCTCTTCGGGATCGGGCTGTTCGAAGAGCGTGCCGACACCTTCGTCGGGTAAATCGTTAGGAATCACCTTGTCGCGCAGCAGTTCGTCCAGTTCGGCAAGCTTCTTCGCGTCAGCCGTGTCGATCAAGCCCTTCAGCATGACGAGCGTCGAAAGTTTATGGCAGCGGACGCCGCTCTCAGTGCGCCAGAGATCGCGGATCGATGCGGTGGGACTGCGGCGTGGGACGAAAGAACCCTCGTCGTTCTGCACCCAAAACTTGGGGTTGCGATACTCCGGGCGGCCGCGATAGGCATGAGGAAAGTACGCCTTAACCGTGGCGACACTTTCCACGATTTTCAGCCGCAGTTCGATTTCCTTTTCAGAAAGATCGGCCGTTTCCAGTTCGTCACGGGCCGTTTCCAAGAGCGCGGCCAGTTCCTTGGAACCAATTTGCCCGTCGCGTTGTGCCTCGCCCTGAGCTTGCACGCCTTCGCGGCCGCAGAGCGTTAGAGCCGTTACCCCTACGATCACCCACCATGATTGGCGAAGTTCACGCATCGCTTGCCCTCCTCTTCAATGGTTCCTACGAATCTCCTCGCATCGCAAACGTGGTGGCTTTTTAGCGGGGAACGGGGTGCGCCCCCATTTCGAAGCGCAACTGTCCGCCTGACGCGATTTCGCTGTGCTTTATCCAAGTGCGATCAACAGCCGTGCCGTTGATCCAAACTTTCTGCACGTAGGGATGATCGGTGGCAAAGTATTCAGCCACGATCGAGAGGTGGCGGTCGCCGAGCTGAACTTCGGCACGTTCCCACAGCGGGCTCGCCATTTCATAGCGGTCCGAACCGGCCGTGGGATACAGCCCTAGCGAGCTAAGCACGTACCACGCTGACAGAGTTCCGCCGTCGTCGTTGCCGTCGAGGCCGTTTTCGGCCTCGCCATATTTCTTCTCTAGGATCCAGCGTACCCATTTTTGGGTCAGATCCGGTCGATCCGCCGCGTTGAACAGATAAGCGGCGTAGATGTCTGGTTGATTGCCGTGCCAGTAATAGGAATTGGGACGAACGCCCACCTCGGGTTCGGACTTGGCAAAGAACTCGTCCAGTTCGTCGACGAAATACTCGCGGCTCTTGAAGAGCGCGATTAGGCCGGCCGGGTCGAACGTCACGGCCCACCGCCATTGCAAGGCGTTTCCTTCGACGTAGTCGTCGGTATATTTCTTGCCGGCGTCGGCGTAGGTTAGCAACAGCGGACGAAATTCCGCGACGAAGCGACCCTGCGAGTCGCGCGGTTGAAAGTATTGCGTCTCAGGGTTCCACAGTTTGCGATAGTATTGGGCGTGCTTGTCGAACAATTGCGCGTCGTCGCGGTGTCCGAGTGCCTCGGCCAATCGCGCGATGGCATGGTCCGCATAACAATACTCGAGCGTTCGTGACACAGCCTGCGACATCAGGTCAGCGGGGCAGTATTCGTATTTCAGATAATCTTCGATGCCCTTGCGGCCAGAAAACGCCGCGCCTGGCGGTGTCGGCCCCAGGGCCGTTTTGCGCATCGCCTGATAGGCGGCTTCGATGTCGAAGTCGCGAATGCCTTTGAGGTATGTGTCTGCGATCACGATATCGGCCGGCGTGCCAAACATCGAATTCGAATAGCCGCTGCCAGACGGCCAGCGTGGCAAATATCCTCCTTGCTTGGCCATGTCGACCAGCGATACGACCATGTCTCGCTGCTCGCGCGGAGCAATCAGCGTGTACAGCGGGTGAGTGGTGCGAAAGGTGTCCCACAACGACATGTCTGTGTAATACGTGAATCCGGATGCCTGATGGACTTGACCGTCAAAGCCCAGGTATTCGCCGTTGGCGTCGTTGAAGACGGTGGGCATCAAGAACGAGTGATAGATTCCGCTGTAAAAGATGGTTTGCTGCTTTTTTGTGCCTCCTTCGACGCGGGCGAGCGCGAGTTTCTCTTCCCACAGTTGCTTTGCCTTTTCCAAAACCTGATCGAAGCCTTGATCGGCTGCCTCGGCCTCCAGATTCGCGCGGGCGTTTTTGATGCTTACATACGAAATCGCGACTTTTAATTCGACGGATGGTTGCGCGTGGTTGTTCTCGAGCGTCAGATCGACACCGACTTCGTCCCCGGAAGCCTCGGCCTGGTTGGGCGACAGGGCGTCTCCTTTCCAGGTTGCGAAGGCGGCGAATGGTCGGCTCGAGCGCGCGACGAAATAGACTTTGCCACCACCATGGCGGCCGGAGAAAGTACCGAAGGTCCGCACCGCGCCCTCGACTTCGTGCGCCGCGGCCAACACGCGAACTTCGCCCTCGCTACTCCGCCCTTTTCCCAGCACGCTCGTCACGTGGATTTGTAGGTGGGGCGTCTGCCCATCCGAAAATGTGTAGCGATGCAAGCCCACGCGGCAGGTCGCCGTCAACTCGGCAACAATCCCGGGATGGGGCAATTCGACCGCATAGTAGCCTGGAAACGCGGCTTCTTTGTCGTGCGAGTAAACCGCATTAAGTCCCAAATGTTTGTCCGTGCTCGCGAACGGTGTGATGCTCGGCACGATAAGAAAATTGCCGCCGTCGGTAGCGCCCGTGCCGCTCAATCTTGTGTGACTAAAGCCAAGAAGCTTCTCGTCTCCGTAGTAATAGCCCGAGCTGTTCGCCGCTTTTCTTCCCGTGGGCGAGACCGTATCCGGGCTCAGTCGGACCATGCCGAACGGGACCGTGGCGCCGGGAAAGTTGTTTCCGCACAGATAGGTAATTCCACCGGTGCCAATGAAGGGGTTCACCCGCCGGCCCAGTTCGCCGGCCTGCACCGTTGTCGGTAGCGCCGGCACCGCGGCGTGCGCCGCTGACGCGGGCCCGGCGAGAAGGCAACCGAAGAGCACGATCATTCGAGTTTGTCGCGGCATCATTCACACAAATGCATTGTTTTCGGGGACGCGGGGCTTGGCATGTGCTGGCATGATAACGCCCCCATAGTGCGCTCCGCAAACTGCGGCAGCCAGCGAAATCACCTGCTTGATGGCGCGGACCGTGACCAATCTCTGGGGGATTCGCTTGACGTGACCATCACGGCCGGAGGACCATCGAACAACTTTCGGTTACATGGCCCGTTAGAATAATCTCGGGCCCATTGCTGGCCTAAGCGCGTTGCGGATTCGGGCTTGAATCTCTGGGACGCTTCAGGCCTTCTTCGCGGCCAGCGGGCCGGGCGGACCTAACTTTCGCAGGATCGATTCCTGGGCGAAGCGGCGGTTTTGACCCGTGCCGTTGGTGTGCTTTTGACCGTTGGCTAGATGCCAGGCTGCCCAAATCGCTTCGTCGAGACTCTCGACAAGACCCACTACGTCGTCGGAGCGCGCCGGATCCAGCAGCAGCACCCAGGTATAGCCGGCATCTTCTTCTTCGTTGGTCGCGAATCCCAGTCGATCGATCTTCCAAGCCGGTATGTCGACAAGCTGCGTCAACAGTTGCACGACGCCTTGCGACTTCTCGTCCGATTGATAATCGTCATTGCCAAAGGCGACGATGATGCCGTGATGCCATAGCAACGCGCCACGCTGCATGTCGACGATTTGCCGCGTGACGTAGTTCGCCACCCGCACTGCCTCAGTCGGCCAATCCACTCCACGCATTTCGGGCGTCCTCCACGATTTACCAAGCGCTCGTGCGGCGAGGCCCGTCGGGGCGATGCCGCCATTCCTGTATTCTTGGCAGCTACGGCCACGTTGTCACGTCGGTGGGGGCGTTCGCTTCCCGTGTAATCGCCGGTACGCGAGCCAGGCAAGAGATGTTCGGCGGGATCATTTTAGCGCAATTCTGCGAGTTCCATCGTTTACAACGTTCGCGATGACTTGCCACCTGACCAGCACCGGTTCGGGTGCCAATCCGTGCGGGCCGGGGAATCACCCTGGGCGATCAGGTTCGAGCGGTTGAAGGCATGCAGCCGGGCAACTACAATTTTAATTCTCATGGGTCGTGGCGGGTGATCCTTTCCATCGCAGGGGCAGGTGCCGGCCGGCGGCACTTCTCAGTTCTCCCATAGATCGCTACTGAATATCACTCAAAAAACGTGCCCCTTGTCTCGCCGCCAGGCGTCGAGACCGGTGCGCGTTTTTTCGTTGACGTAGTGATCTTCTGCTGAATCTGCCACGTTATTGCGAGATGGAGAGCGAGAGCCATGAGTCGTTTATTGTTCGTGCGTGTGATCGTGCTTGGAGGGCTGTCGATTCTGCCTGCGGACAATCGTTGTATCGCGGACGAATACCTGCTGGTCAATGGACAGGGTACTAACAACGTTATCAAATTCGATTTGGGCTCTGGAGCGTCCTCGCTGTACGCGCAGTATCACTTGCTCGACGAGCCTCGCAACCTGGCCATGGATTCGGCGGGGAATCTTTATTCATCGTTGAATGGCGGCGGCTTGAACGTCGTCAAGCTCGTGCCCAATCCCGGTAGCAGCGTGCTGGTGCCGACGAACTTTACGGCGTCGATCGGCGGCGACGGACCGGGCCAGATCCAGTTTTACAATGGCGACCTGTACGTCGCCGGCGACGAGTCGCGCGTGATCTATCAGTACGACGGAGCGACGGGCACCGAGGTCAGCACGTTCACCTCGCCCCAGTCGGGAAACATCCGCGCGATGGCCATCAACGGCGATTCGTTGTACGACGAGGAGATCTTTCAGGATCGAGTCCACCAATTCGACCTGACGCAAAGCCCGCCCACGAACAGCCTGTTGTTTCAAGACACGACGAACTTGAACAGGGCCTCGAACATGACCATCGGCCCACAGGGAGTCCTGGTCTTTGCCAACACCGACGATACCTTGATTCAAGAGTACAGCAGCGCAGGCGTTTTCCTGGGCACCCTGGCCAACGTCAAAAACTTTGACAGCAGCCTGACGTCGACCTGGGACGTTTTGTACAGTCCTGTCCTGCAGAACTATTTTGTCAGCGCGGGAAACGAAGTATTCCGCCTGGACGTGAATGGGACCCTGTTGCAAACCTATCAGAGTAGCCTCCTCATCCGCGCGACCGGGCTTCTCATCGTGCCAGAACCCAGCACCCTAGGGCTGGCCCTAGTGGGCGTTCTTGCCCTGGTACTGCTTGGTCGGATTCGCCGCACGTCGGGTGGGCCCTGCACAATTCGGTGAACTTGCGGGCCGTTTTGCTGGTGACTCCCGAGCGAGATTGCAAGGGCGTGCTTGCCGACGAGACCGATAAAAGGGGTTGCCCGGCCGACTATCCCGCGAAGCAGGACCGGACTTCGTTGCGCGAATCTGTAGCGGCCAGTTTGATCGTCGCTTGACGATGGGAGCAAAAGACTTAGACTTCGCAGATAGCTTGGCAGACGCGGGAATGGCGGAATTGGCAGACGCGCTAGGTTGAGGGCCTAGTGGCCGCAAGGTCGTGCAGGTTCAAGTCCTGTTTCCCGCACTCAAACGTAGTA
>DASXEJ010000110.1 GCA_036490175.1 Pirellulales bacterium
GAAAAAACCCGCCGGCCCGACGCGCTCGATTTACGAAGCCCCGGGTACAATGCGGCATGACAAGCCGACGCAAGCGGAAACGAGAACGGCGACGAGCCGAGGCGACCGCTGGCCCCAGACTGCTAGGGGGCTGGGGGAGCCGTACGCTTACGCCCGGCGATTGCAGCTTAGTCGGCCGAGCAATCCGCGCCGGCTGGCTGGAGCCCGACGCCAAAGGCCAAGCCATCTTTGAGCACGTCTTGGCCGCGGCCCTGGCGCCGAATGCTCACCCCCGCGTCCAGCTTGCCGGCTGCCGCGTGGCAATTGCCGCGGAGCAGGCCAACATCGACCACGGCTACTGACGGCCCCGCCCACAGGTTCGCCCAACTAACCCACGCTGCCCGGGAAGACGGCTAGAATAGCTCCGTCGGCGTCCGTTATCCGGCGCTCGCAAACGCTTGGCATGGCTTGGCCTATGTTCGATTCCGGGCGACGGGGTGGGGAGGCCCCAAGCACGCCACCTACATCATCACCACCACCCCACGGGATTCTTTCGCCAAAAGCCGACGGGACGCATGACTTGGCCTGGCCAGCCGTCGACGGGCCGCGGCTTGCTTGGGTCCCTCTTGGCCCCCCGCCGGCCCGATGGGGAGCCGTGTTGTCGGGTTGGACGTGTGCATCCTTGGGCGCAAGGGGGGCCACCATCATGGCCGGCCCGGCTGCTGACTACCGCTTGGCGGTCATTCAGCCACCGCCGCAAGTTATGGCATAGGGGGCTATCGCGCTTTGCCGGCAACTCGGTTTTGGTGACCGCCGTCCCGCAACACGCATTTTTTCACGGGTTTTGAAATTTTTTGTTGGCCCGCGCGGGTGGGTAGGGGCGGGCATCCGTTTTTGGTGCTAGCGGTATCTGGCGACCGCGTGGCCGCTGCGCGCGTAGTTCCGCACAATTGGAAGTTTTATTGCCGCTGACAATTTGGGCCGGCTTGGCTGCCCGCCGTGCATCCTAAGAGGGGGCATCGGCTTTGTCGGCGGACGGCCCATTGGCGACCGCCACGGCATCGCACGCAATTCTTGGCGAAAAAAAACATAGGGGGTCATCGAACGTCGGCGGCCGGCGGAACCGCGAAACCCACGAGCACCCGCGCAAAAACCCCTATGCCGCGGCTTACCCGGCGAAGCAGCGGCCGCAAATGGCCAATACTCGCCCTAGCCGTTCGCACGGCCTGCAATACACTAAAGGGCATCGGGGTGGCTTGGCGGGTTCGAAACCGCCGGCCCAACGCGGACCGGGCGCAGCGTGCTTCCTCGCTGTCCGTACCCTCGCATTCTCGCCCGGCCCGGCCCCTTTTCTCGCAAGGGCTGTGAGCATGGATGTGTCAATTGACGATCTGCGCGGCGAACATACAAAACTGTGCGGCTGGCTACGGGCGGCGCATCAGTTCTCTTATTTCGCAAGCCAATGCACAGACCCGGAGGCGCCGTTTTTCGGAATGCTCGACCATGAGACATACAGGCAACATGGCGTTGCTTTGCTCGCGAAGCTTGAGGGATGCTGCGCCCCGCGCGGCGAACGGGTGGATAACGGTGGTGTGTATGCGGCAGTCCGGCCAGGTGTTGCCAGCGCGTCATTTTGGGGCAAGGAATTGGCGGCTGCCGATGCGCACGCGCTGGCAGAAACGATCCTCTTACAATTTGCGTGGACATGCCGAGGAGTTATTCAGAACCAATCCAAAGGCGAAATTTTCGGAACCAAGGATGGGAAGTTCGATGCTCATGCGTATGTGAATGGGCCGTGGCCGTATGAGTCGCACCTCAAGGAAATCAGCGAAGAGATTGCGCGGCGGCCGCCGTTCAATTTCGACAATCTCCGCGCGGAAGTGGTTTGGGAATACGAAAAGGTAAGGGCCATTGCCCAACCTGTCGACCGCGCTCAAGAGGGGGAACGTCCGGTGGCTTGTGTTAACGAGCACGTGGCGGCGCTGCGGAACGCGCAGGTCGCAGCACTTGAACGGTTGCGCGGCAACGTCTGGTCTGCCTATCAGCGGGTAGCGGGGTTGCCAAAGCTTGCACGAAGGGGCGACCACGGCAAACTGGCATCGACGGTTGTCGAGCTAATGGACGTGTTGGCGGACCTCATGCAGCAGGAACACGCAACAATTACTTGGCGCAGCGGGACACCGATCCTGCTGCCGGCCCCAGTCGCGGAGCAAGTGCCATCGGCCTGCCAAGGCGCCAGCCGCTTTTTGGCCTACATCATCCACAATTCGATGACTGAGGCGGCCGCCAGCGTCAACGGCCGCATAACCTGGAACACTACCGCGCGGGGGACAGAGGCATATCCGCCAGGTAGCCCCGGCGATGTCGCCGGTCGGCTCGACGTGGTGTTCACGGTGGCCGGCCACGTTTGCAGCCCCGACGATATCGGCATGGTACTCGGCGCGCTCTACGCTAAGGCCGGCGTTCCCGCTTGGATGGTCGCATTGCCGGCAGAAGAGCTGAAGCGACTTGGCGAAGTCGCATGGGTTGAACTCTCGGCGGACATCGCCCGCCTGGAATCGCAGTTTGCCGCAATGGATGCCACTGCTGCCGTGGCCAGAGCTACCGCCGCACCAGTAGGCCCGGTAAATAGCAGCCCTTCAGCCGAAGCGGCACATAATGGCATCAGCATGGGCGTGTCGATCGACGATCTTCGTAAAGCGCATGATGAGCTTCGCGGCGGCGCGATTTTCGCGGCCGCGCTAGTGTCGAAACACAAAATCGATTCCAACAGCGACGATGGCCGAATGAGTTGCCTTACGGCTTTGGAGTTCTGTGTCGAGCGGGCGGTGCAAGCCATGCCGGATGACGTCGAAGGCGCGTTCGCGGCCGTCCGAGCGGGTCCGGCGAGTACATCGTTTTGGGGCGAGGATCTCGCGGCCCCCTGCGCGCACTCACTCGCGGTCCGGGTATGCTGGTCCTTGCTGAATGTGTGCCATAGCTTCGTTCCCGACGATGTGGTGCGCGAGATTACGCGCCGTCGTGCGTGGTACGCCGAACACCCAAAAGACTCTCCATACCGGCCGTATCTGCACGAGATTTTCAGGGAAATCGCGAGCCGGCCCCGGTTTGATTTCGACAATCTTCGCGCGGAAGTCATTTGGGAATACCATCGGGCATTGTCACGCGCCGAAGCGGCCCAGCCGCAAACCAACAGCGGCCAGCCGGCAATAGGCACGGGTGGTGCAACCGTCCAGACCGTCAACGGTCCGGCCGACCCGGCAGCAGGCGCCAAGCCGGCCGGAAGCGTCACTGGCGCCCAGCGCACTACGGATAGATTTATGGCGTTGTCGACATTCGTGGCGGGGCACTTTAAGGGCAAACAGCGGCGAGTGGTCGAGATGCTGATTGAAGGCGGCGGCAGGTGCAAGTTGGCCGACATGGCCGCGGACGTTCTGATTGATTGGTCGCTACCATGCGATAATGCGTTCAACTCGATTTGCAAGCCGCTCAACAGCAAATTGAGGCGCCACAGTTATCGGATAATCCGCCAAGACAACGAGGCCCGACTATCAGAATTGGGTCAAAAATGACCTATCTCTTGACCGAGATTTGATCCGCCCCGGCGTGTTGTAATCCCCAAACACACTTCGTGTTCTTGGAGGATTAACAATGCGAAAACGTGGCTTCGATCCCACCGCCTGCCTACCAAGCGCGGCCGCACTCCGCCGCCGCATCGGAGCGCTTCAGGCAGAATTCCGACGGCTGGGCATCTTGCTGGTGACGGCCGAGCAGTTGGAGCGCAGCGCTGGCACCCCTTCGCGAGATGCCATTGCTCCGACGAACATGCCGGGGGTGGCCAATGGGCGCTAGTAGCCCCGAGCCGGCGCCGCTGCTGTTGATTGCCGGCCAAGGCGGTGTGCCATGAGTAGCATCCCGGTGGCTAAGCCAGCGGAGAGCACGCCCGCGCTTGCCCTGCCCGCTGCTGGCGTGGCCCGATTCCTCAACGTCAGCGAGCGGCATCTCTGGGCGCTCAACTCCAGCGGCCGGCTGCCGAAGCCGATCCGGCTCGGCCGGGCGGTGCGCTGGAGCGTCGAAGAGTTGCGGGCCTGGCTGGCGGCCGGCTCGCCCGAACGCTCGCGCTGGGAAGCCATACGCAAAGGCGGTGCCGCATGACGCCCGCCGACTCCCCGCAATGGATCCTGGCCAAAGCAGCCGGCGACCATGCCGAGCTGGCCGTGGCCGAGTGGTTCCGTGGCCGCGGCTGGGAACCGTTTCGCACGATTGCCCGGGCCGACTACGACTTGCTGTTGCAATGCGCGGTGGAAGTGAAGCACGACCGGCAGGCGGCCACGACCGGCAACGTGGCCATCGAAATCGCGTACCGCAATCAGCCGAGCGGGATTGTCACGAGCACCGCGGCCTGGTGGGCCATCGTGGTCGGCCAGCAAGCGCTGCTGGTTAAGTCCGACCGGCTGCGCTCGTTTGTGTTGAGCAACGATTTTCGCGAGACGCGGGCCGGCGACAACGGCGCGTCGCTCATTCGACTGGTGCCGCTAGACCGGCTCCTAGGTCTGCCCGGTTGTCACGTGATTAAACTGAGCAGCAGTTAAGATACCCCCGGCAGGATTCGAACCTGCGACCTACGGTTTAGGAAACCGTTGCTCTATCCCCTGAGCTACGGGGGCATTTTTTGAACAGGATTGGCATTATGGCACTCGTCGAGCTTCCGATGAAGAGGGTCGGACGAAGGCTCGGGGAAATGCAGGATGAGACTGCGGCTTGTTTCGACGCCTGGTGGGCTCGCGTGATGGGTCCGCAATAGGCCCGAGGCTGAGGGCCGTTAGGTCACCGTGCGCGGGTGCGGCGGCTGGGGCTGGGGGGAGGGTGGCTGATCTGCCGCTGCTCGAGGCCGTGGATGTAGTTCGAGATGAGGTGGTCGGTGATGCCTTGTAGAAAGCTTTTGCCGCGAGTGGCGATGGCGCGGGCGACGGCTTGCTTGTGCCAGGGTTCGATGTCGGCGTCGAGGGTGATGGCGCCGTCGCGATCGATGTACACGAGCGTGTTCACATGGCCGTAACAGGGAGCTTGCTCGGCCATCTCCTTCAGGCGGCGAAGCAGCTTTTGATCTGTCGATAAGGCCCGTTTGGGCAGCAGCCGCTTGACCGACGTCAGCGGCACTTCGGGCACGATGTCGAGGCGATTGACAACGCGGTAGGTGGGCAGCGCGTAGCCGGAACAAAAGGTCGCATCGCCGACGCGCGGCGCGCCGAACGTATATGTCGCGACCGGCGGGCGGCCCAGCGTTGCCAGGCGCCAGGCGGTCAGCACTGCCAAGGCGCCGCCCATCGAATGGCCGGTGACGAACAGCGGCTTGTCCTGCGCTTCTTCCAGAATGCTTTCGATCTGGCCCCAACTGCGGCGGAGCACGGAACTGAATCCGTGATGGACGCGGCCTTCGTATTCGCCGCACTCGACCAGCCGCACGACGACGTCCGTCAGCCAGTTGGGCAGCGTCACGGGATCCGTGCCGCGGAAGGCGAGGATGGCGTGCGTGTCGCAAACGCCCAGAAACCCACGGGTACGCGTGACCTTGTGGCGGAACGCAACCGTCTTCAGCCCCAGCCGCTCGTCAGCGGCACGACCAGGGGAGCGGTGATAGGCAACGTCCGACGCGTGCGCCAGGTAGAGGGCGTTGGTGCGGTTGAACGACGGTTCGTTCGGATGGAATGGCAGCGGCGTTTCGCGATGATCGGGAGTGCGTGACATTTCGATACCGTTTATTCCCGGCCCCTCACCCTGCCCTCTCCCACCTTCGACCCGAGCTCAGGCCGAGGGCACGGGGAGAGGAGTTGCGGTCGTCCTTACCCGACCCAGTTGCGGATGGTCGCGTCTACCCACGGCGCGACGGTGCCGCCGAGAGAATAGACCCACAGGGCGCAGACGATCCCGGTGAAAACGTCCATCGTGTAATGCGCACGCAGCACGAGGACCGTGGCTGCTTCGAAGATGGCAATCAACGATCCGACCGCCAGCCCCCACGGGCCCCAATCGCCT
>DASXEJ010000111.1 GCA_036490175.1 Pirellulales bacterium
GCACAAAACCGGGTACAAGTTCCATCGTGAGCCTCCTTGCTCGATGCCTGAGAGTGATGTCCCAAGCATTGTGCCGGAGGCTCGCACTATTTACGCAGACCAGTTTCGGGCACCCTAAAAACTGCAAAAGTCGAACTAAGGATTCATGCCAAATCAGGTGGGACCACGCCACTCACGTGCCCGGCTGGTAAAATTCGTGGCGCAGCCGGGATCCGCAGCGGGTCGACGAATTACTTGTTGACGTTAAGCTTGAGTGAGTGTTGGCTAGGACGTTTCGTCGAACCATCCTGGAATACGTGTCAGAAGGACCGGCGTGATGCGGCATCCCCTGCTAGTACCTGACCTGCGCGAGCTGATCATCGAGCGCGAGGAGAAGGCGCTGCGGGATTTCTTTTTGCCGCACCATCCTGCGGCTACTGCCGAACTGGTCGACGATCTCGAGCCGGCCGAGGCACTATACGTCCTCAAACTGTTCGCCGGCCGAACGCGGGCCGAGGTGTTCTCCTACCTCGAGGGGCAATTGCAGGACGGCATAGCTCAGTTGATGGAGCGGAACGATCTTGCGGCGTTAGTCAGCGCCATGTCGCACGACGAGCGTGCAGATCTGATCACGCGACTGCCCCAGGAGCGAACCGAACAGGTTCTGCCCCTGCTGGCCCAGGCAGAGCGCGAAGACATTCGTCGCTTGACAGCCTACAAAGAAGACACGGCCGGCGCCGTGATGACGAGCGACTACGCTACCGTGCCGGCCGAGTTGACAGCAGCCGCAGCGATCGACCGATTACGGCACGAGGCGCCCGACCGGGAGACGATTTATTACTGCTACGTGCTTGACGATCATCGACGCCTGGTCGGCTTTGTCTCGCTCAAGAATTTGATCCTGGCACCGCCGCATCGCCGCGTGGCCGATATCATGCAAACCGAGGTTATCGCCTCGGTCGTTGATGAGGATCAGGAAGCCACGGCCAGCAAGTTGATGGAGTACGACTTGCTGGCCTTACCGATCGTCGATCATGAGAATCGTCTGGTGGGTATCGTCACGCACGACGACGTGGCGGACGTGATTGTCGAAGAAGCCAGTGAGGACGTCTATCGCTTGGGCGCTGTCGGGCCTTTGGAAGACAGCTACTTGCGAACCCCGCTGCTGACGATGTGGAGCAAACGCAGCTTCTGGTTGGCGATTCTGTTCTGTGCCGAGTTCATGACCATGATGGTCTTGTTGCAGTACAAAGAGACCTTCGATGCCGTGCCAGGATTGGTGCTCTTTATTCCGCTGATCATCTCGGCGGGCGGGAATTGCGGATCGCAATCGGCCACGATTATCACCCGCGCGCTAGCGCTGGGAGAGGTCCAGCCAGCGGATTGGTTCCGCGTCGTCTGGCACGAGATCATGATGGGCGTATCATTGGGGCTCACCCTCGGCGCGTTGGGACTGATCGGGGCCGCCGGCTTTCTGCACATGATGGGGGGACACGACGAATCCACAAACAAAGTTACCATTGCCCACATGGCGATGGTTGTTTCGCTGGGGGTGTCCCTGGTCGTAGTCTGCGGCAATCTGGTTGGCGCCACGCTTCCCTTGGCGCTCAAACGACTTGGGCTCGACCCGGCCCTGATGTCAAATCCCGTGGTAGCCAGCCTAGTCGACGTGACAGGCATACTGCTCTACTTCGCGATCGCCGAAGCATTCCTGATGTGAGTCGCTGAGAAGCCTACGATCGCCCTACGGAATGGGTGGAATCGGTGACTGCAATCCGTGGCCAGGTCCATGCCAGGCACTTCTTGCGCCCACAAAAACACAAGGCCGCCGGCTGACCTGAACGAGGTTGGCCGACGGCCTATGGGCGATATCGATCTTCGATCCATCGAAAAAATCGCGACTAGCAGCAGCCGCAAGCAACAAGGATCAGCTCTTGATCAGTCATCGCACGATTGGGCTTCGCCGTGCGGGTCCAGGTCATACGGGCGTACTGCTCGTACTGCTTGGCGTTGAACTTGAAGCCGATCTTGTTGGCAATGCGGCAGATCTCTTGAATCGCCTGGTCCTTCTCTTGGGTCTTGAGCGCCTCGATCTGGCTGCGGATCTGACCGTCTTCCCGAACCTTCATCAGGAATGCCTCGACGGGATTCACCTTGGTGGCAGACTTGGTGGCAGTGGTCATCGATCGGTCTCCTTGCGATTGGTGGGGCGTGGCCCCGGTGTGCGGCGCGGATGAACGTATCCACGCCACACAACGCTAGGTTGCCATGCGCGACGTTGTCGCCACGCGGATGCGCCATGCGTGCCGACGGGTCTGACGGCGCTCGGCGGTAGTGTAGCGGGCATGCGGGAAGATTCGTTGGCAGCCATCCGGAGCAACGTCCTCTACGTCCGGCCATTCCCCGAAAAACGGGAAATCCCACTGCGCCGAAGGTGCTGTCCATACCGTTTGGAGCCGGTCGATCTTTTCAACACACGCTCCGCCGGGGGGTATCTGGCGAATTGTCAGACTCCCTAATGGCCAGTTGATTGTCATACCAATTTGGCAGCTAATCGCAAGACGCAAGCCGTCCCGCATCAGCCAATGGTGCACGAAATCAACCTCCTCGTTCGCGTACCGGTTAGAGATCGTGCCTGCTGGGCCCGGCATCCCGCTGAGCGCGCGGACTACGCATGGCGGTCGTGAAAGAAGCGATGCGCATGACTTGCACAGCGGTTGTACCAAGAGTCCTCGCGGAAAGGGCGCAGCTGCACGCCGCACGGGATGGCGTTCCCCTCATCGTCGGAGACGCCCGCTCCGTGACTATCCATGATCAGAGGCAAGCTGCTCGACGCACTCCCGATCGCACCGATCCATATGACAACGTGAGTGATCGGTCCATCCTCGCGCCCGCGAATGTAGAGCAAGTCACCGGTGCGCAGCGCTTCACGGCGCGCCAGGTAGCCGGCTGGTAGGTCGACCTGCGCGATGCGCACCGAATGCCCGGCCTCGAACGCATGTTCAACTCGAGCCTGCCGCTGAATGCCAGAGCTGATCTTGATGCCGAAACCTTGATTGTAGACGAAGCTGGTAAAATTGCTGCAATCAAAGCCTTTACCATTGTGGCCGGCGCAGGAATGCTTCCACGGCCAGTCGTGTGGCGGGTCCCAATCGGGAATGTGATGGTGCTGATAGCCATAGCCGACAAACCGGGCTGCCGTGGCGATGACCCTTTCGCGTTGCCATTCCAGCGGCCTGCCGTCAAGTTCGGCCAGCGGCGGATACAGCCTTGGCGTCGGCCCCCACGCGCCAAATCGCCGGCGCACGCGCTCCGAGTACCATTCGTGATGCGGCGTTCCCGACTCCATGTGCGGATCACCCCGCTCGGAGTGCAGAATGTCGCCAATTAACTCATCGGCCGAGCCGCTGAACTGCAGCTTGTAGCTGGGCTTGGCGGAGTGGCTATTTATTTCCGGTATCGGCGCTGCGGAAGCCCAGCGCATCGCAGGCAACAATCCGCCGACCGCCATCAACGACAAGGCCTGGCGACGAGAAAGGGCGGCGGTCATACGATTAAGCCCTCGATTAATGGGAAGTATTTAGATCGCCGCAGATCGCACCCAGCAAGTCTTCGCGGAATACTTGCGGCGCCGTTCGTGCATTGGTCGACGGGCGCGTGCAGAAAAGTGTAGCTCACGGGGAACGGCGGCTTCGAGTGAATCGATGCCTAACTGCATCCGCCGCTCGCCCAAATTGCTGCTGCTGTGCGTCTTTTTCGTCGAGGCTGCGGAATGTATGAAACTGGTCTGTTGGTAACGTGTCTCCAACATGTGTGACCAACGCGCAGAGGCCCCTGATAGTCGTTGCGTTGTCCGACAGGGGCATGCAGTTCTCGCGTCGCCCTCGCCTTGCAAACGCTTGCGGCGGCAGGATCGCGGCTGCGGGTCAGGCGTCGTTGCCGAAGCGGCGACCCTGAGCACGGGAGTGTTCAAGTCCTTGCCTTGGGAGGCAGATTCTATGGCTGGAAATACCAGTCCTGATTCAACGGCAAAACTCGGCAATTTGGCCATCGACATTCTGAAATTGCTGACGACCCGGCAGCGGCCGCTGCTAGCCATTTTCTTGTTTTGCGCGATCGTCCTTTTCACGGTTTGTCTTCCAGCAAAGGAAACTCGCCTCGCGTTAATAGTCTTCATGATGGCAGTGGCCGGCATTGTCGCGATGGTTGTCGTTGCCAGTTCGATCCGTCGGTTTCACACAGCTGATCTGACCCCCGACGAAAGGCGGATTGTCGAACGTGTCAAGCTGCTCGAAGAGGGAATGTTGGGACCACCACCCGAGTACATCAGCGGTCCGATTCGTAGAACTCACGAGAGCGTCGTCAGCTTTCTTGAGAAGCTACTCGAATGACAAACTCCGACGAGGCACGCCGTGTCATGTGGGCGAGACTGCTGGAAGAGACTCGCGACAGCGGTGAGCTAGATCGCCAGTTACGCCGGATCGTGGCGCGCTGGCCGCAACTGCTTGACGCGGGTGACCTACGAGAGCTGGCGCTGTCACGCGCGTGGGAGCGAAGAGACCAATTTCGCGGTACCACTGCGGCCGAGTTTCTAGCCTGGCTGCGCCGGCTTGCATGGTCGATTGCACTGGACCGGTGGCGTGCTCAGAAACGTCGCGCGCGGCTGTTGCAACAATTTGCCGGTCTCACGCCACATATCCGCTCCAGGGTCGAGGATCGGGTCGAGACCCGAGATCTCATAGACTGGCTGCTCGCCGGCCTGACAGACCGCGAGCGAAAATTGCTGATGCTTAAATACTACGCAAACATGTCATTTGCAGAAATCGCCCAGGCCTTCGATACCACCCCCTCGGCAGTGTCGCAGCTCCATTACCGGGCCATTCTTAAGCTGAGGGAAAGAACGAATGAACGGGGCCGTTAAGACTATCGGGCGACGAGCGTCTAGTAATTAGGGAGTCGTTAATCCGCGGATGATTTTGAGGACCTGAGCATGGCAGGTAAATGTAACGAAGAACAAGACTTGTTGGACCAATACCTGGCGATTATCGACTCAGCAGGGATGAAGTCGCCGCAGGCCTGCAAATTTCGCGAGTCCCATCCGGACATGGCCGAAATGTTCCAAAATATTAACCAGATGGAAGCAGCCGGCCGCCGATCGCGAGCATTGAAGACAATTGTGCAAGCGCTCTGGGTTGGAACATTCATCATGCTCACGGGCATTGGTTTGGTGGGTTTTCAGCGAGGGGTCCACCTTATAGACGCGCGAATGCAGTTGGCTGACGCACGAACACAGCTCGATGATGTCCAAGTCAGGTTTGCCAACGTCAATGCGGACCGTATGACCCTTTCCGCCGAACTCCAAGCGGCCCGGGACCAATTGCAGGAGTCGGAAATCGGCAAGCTTGCCGCAAAACTCCAACAGACCGAATCGGCCCTCGACGAGGCCAGGTCGATGCAGCAGCATACGGCGGAAAAGCTGGCCAAGGCTATCGAGGACACGGCCGCATTCGAAACCAAGTTACACGTCGTCGAAACGGAACTCGTAGCTGCCAAGGGCGCCGCCAACGAGGCACAGTCGCTGCTTGAGAAGGCGAAGTCGCATTTCGAGTGGGCAACTGCGAATCGGCTATCGATACCGCAGGACGGGGATGCGGCCCCCGTGACCGATTTCACCGAGCAGATTTCGTTCTCTCAGACTGGCGACGCCATCGCAACGGTGAGCCGCGACAATGTGATCCGGATTTGGGACTTGAGCAGCGGCAGGATCGTAAAGCAGGAGCAGCCAAGCGACCACGACCGTGTCGTTTCGATCGCCGGCCTAGACGGTGCCCATTGGATGGCTGTCTTGCGCCTGGCAGAAAACCAGATTGGTTTGTGGGATTTAGAGGCCGGCAGCGAGGTGCGCCGGCTGCGAGGCGACTGGGGACAGGTCTCAGCTTGCGCGTTTTCGCCCGACGGCACATTACTTGCGCTAGCCGGCGCGAATCAACGTACTTGGATTCTGAATGCAGACCGGGGGAGGCCGATGATGCCGCCATTGGACGAGCGCCGCCCTGCCCCGGGAGTTGATAAATGATACGTGGATAAATAATACAGATGGGGCTCCAGAACTCCCGCCAAACGCCCAAGCCGCTAAATCAAGCGACAGCTAGCTGGGCAAATAGAATCGCCGTCTGAGCGCGAAGACTATTCGTGGGTCTGTTCCTCGAACCAGGCAAATTTGCCATTCGGACGCGTCTGATGATGTGCGGCGCGGACAGAAACCGGTCTAGCTGGCCCGCGCGGCCTGCCAACCCCTTCATCTGTCGACCTGGTAGGGAAAATGCACAGACCTTGCGACTCCAGCTTCGGCATGCGACGTGCGGCAGGGGCGCGAAACAGAACCTGCCATTTGCTTGGAAGTCTTGCGCCGGATGATGTCGGGTGCTTCTTTGCTGTGTCTTTTTGGCAAGGTTCGCTGTTTCGCTGAACCACCGCGACCGCCACGTCGATCAACATTACCAGAGCCGGTAGCAGTCCGAGGAGAAGGGCAAGTATGCGAACAACAACTTCAAATCGTCGACGTGGTGGTAAGTCGCCTTCCAGCTCAGATCGTGCCGGCGGTGAGACGCCGCCCAATTCCAGCGATCTTTCGCCGAATTCGGTCCAGGAAGAGGGCATGCGCGACGTTTCCTGGTCATCCTCGGTCTTGGCTGATGAGCCAACCGGGCCGACGCAAGCACGTCGGGCGGGCCGACGACTCGTCGTTACTTCTAGCGAGCAACCTCGCGCGGACAGCACAGGATCCAGCGTTACGGAATCCAGACCGACAGAGCCGGCCCCCATCCGCGAAGGATTTGGAATTTTATTCCGGCTGGCTCGGGTGCTGGCAAATCAGTGATGGCGCGAGCCTCGCGTCACTAGCGCCGTCGCATTGGGTGCTCTGCGTAAGCTCTCCGACCTCGGGACCGTTAGGGCGACCTATCCGTCTTGGGCGCGCCCTTGGCAAGATTTTGGATCGAGTAGATGCCACGGTCGCTGCGCACGAGGAGCTTGTTGCTCGCAATTGCTGGCGTAGCCATGTAGGTCTCGTCCTCGGACAGCGAGTTGAGGTGCAATAACTCGAATTCCGGGCCGGCCTTGATGACAAATGTCTCACCATATTCGCTCAGGCAGAAAATCTGCCCGTTGTAAGCCCAGGGAGACGCTGTGAAGGCCCGACCATTCGGCAGTCGCTTCTTTTCGTACGCGGTTCGGCCGGTATGGGCGTCGTAGCAACTCAGAATTCCCAGGTCTGTCAGGACATATATATGATCCCGATAGAAAAGGATTGAGGTGTTGTACGGAGAGGCCTTGCGCAGGCTCCAGGCGACGAAATCGTTGCTTGTCTGCTCCCCTCTGAGCGTGATGTCGCCGTCAGCCCCAGGGCGAATGGCCACGATCGGCCGCTTCGCGCCCAATACGTGTCCCGAGGCGACAAACAGCAATTCAGGGCCGGCGACGGGCGTGGGGATCGAGTGCACGGTCATCCCGCCGAGATGCCACAAGGGCTTTCCGTCAAGATCGTACGAGCGGACAGTTTCGCTCCCCGAGATCACAATCTCGGTACGTTTGCCGCTGGTCCAGATGTAGGGGGTGGACCAGCTGCTCTTTTCAGGACGGAGCGTGCGCCAGATTTCCGCGCCGGTTTTCTTATCAAGCGCCAGCAGGAACGACTGATCTTCGTTGTCGTTGAGGATATAAACGCGGTCCTGATGCGCTATGGGCGAGCCGCCGGTTCCCATGCCGTCGGCGGTTTTGTATGCCCCCAGCGTGCGAGACCAGAGCGGCTCTCCCTCGACCGTGTAGCAAAACACGCCCAAGTTGCCAAAATAGGCATAGACTCGCTCGCCGTCGGTGACTGGTGTCTCCGAAGCATACGTATTCTTTAGATGAGCCGACTGCGGTGGCAGGCCCCGGTGCGCGACGTGCTCCCACAGGACGTGACCATCGGCCAGATCGAGGCATACTACGCGCCACCGATGCACGGCCTTCGAGGGCTCGTGGCGGTCGCCGCCGAAATAGATCCCCCGCTTCAGAACCGCCCCGGCGACATCCTCGTCGCTCGCGACGCTGGTGAGGAACACGCGTTGGCCCCACACGATGGGCGAAGACCATCCGCGGCCGGCGACGTCGTGCTTCCAAAGAATGTTTTCCGTAGCACTCCAATGATCCGGCAGGTCTGGATTATTGGCCACACCTTGTGAGAACTCACCACGGAATTGCGGCCAGTTGTCCTCCACGGCCTGCGCACCATGCGTGCACATCCCCGCGTCAAAAATGCTGGCCGCCAAGAGAATCGCACAACTGGCAGCCAGTGATTGCCGATTTACGAAGCCCCGCCCGTCGCATTGTTGGTCAATTCGTAGTGATACGTACATGCCACGATTCTAACAAAAGGAGAGGCGAAACTGTGTTGAGTGCTGGCAAAGACCCGTGGCGCGGTCGTTATTCCTGCCACCCGGGAGACCCCTTTTTCACTACCAAGGACGGCCTGGAAACTCGGGGTGACGCTCGGCCGGGAGCCTACTCTGTACCGATCCTCGATCGGTCAGGGACGCGTGCGTAGCCCTGTAGATTTCGTTAGTTGCTCTTTGACACCGGGCATTCCCAGGCTGCCGAGCGTACTATGAAATGAGCCGACTTTGCGAGTTGCGACGTCGGCTCGCTCGGCGGCGTAATTGAAACTCTCGCAAAGCCATAACATGCGTGCCACTCTCCGGCCGACCGACTCTGAGATACGCCATGATTGGTTGCGATACAGCGCGCGGCGACTGGTCGTCGCCGCCTTTCTTGCGGCATCTACGTGTGTGAGCGCCTCAAGCGCGTCCGGGCAATATATTGGCTACCGGGGCTATGGCTACCTCCCCTATGGTAATCGTGGTTTTGGCTACGGCTATCGCATGGCTGGCACCGCGGCATCGGCAGCTCAATTCGGCATGGCCAGAATGATCGCCTCTGCCGGATATGCCAACATAATGAATTCTCGGGCGGCGCAGAACTACGTGGCCGCCCGGGCCACCGACCTGCAAAACCGTGCGCAATGGACAAACAGCTACTACCAGATGCGTCAAGCACATCGGACGTACGAGGGGGACCATTCTCGTCTCACTATGGAGGAGATTACGAAAATTGCCGAGGACTCAGCGCCTAGGCGCCTCGACATCACGCAATTGGATTCGGCCACAGGAAAGATTGCCTGGCCCACCATTCTGCAAGACGCGCGGTATGTAAGTGATTGCGATCAGCTTGACGCCCTGTACCGACTGCGCGCGACATCAACCGGTCCCATTGATGCCGAGACGTTCCGGGATATTCGGAACATCTGCGAACAACTCAAGTCAGAGTTGAAGTCAAATATCAAAGAGTACAGCGTGAATGACTTCGAGCACGGGAAGCATTTCCTGGATAGTCTTGGCTACGAAGCACACTTCCCTCGCGGTTGAAACGCCCCCCAGCGGACTTCTACGCCGCTAGCATTTGGGAGCCGAGGGTGCTCCAATGCATCACGTTCACAACGGGGGAACGAACGTGGCCATGAACAGATCGATGGAAATGCAGGGACTGGCAGGGATCGTTCTGATCACAGCGATCTGCTTGTCGAATGGTGGCGATTTGGCCTTGGCCCAACAACAACCGCTGCTGCCTCAGTCGCCCGAACAGCTTGGGTGTGAGGTCAAGGCTGCGGTTTCTCGCGGACTTGAGGCACTTGCGCGGGCCGTCGCTGCATATCCGCGACATCGCTCGTGCTTCTCTTGTCATCACCAGACGCTGCCGATGCTGGCCCAAGTTACGGCTACTTCGCGAGGCTTTCCTGCGGCTAATGGTCAGCAGCTTCAGGATCAGCTACGTCTGACGATTGCATCGTTCGAAAAGCAAGCCGTCAGCATGAACGAGGGCAGGGGAGTGGGCGGGCGTGCCATGACGGTGGCCTACGGATTGTGGGCCGTATCGCTGGCTGGGGAAACGAGCAATGCGACGACCGACGCCATGGTCGAATACCTGCTGAAGACGCAGCGCCAAGAGGGACATTGGACCGGGCAGATGTGTCGTCCGCCGCTCGAAGAATCGTACCAGACTTGCACTGTCTTGGCCGTGCAGGGTCTTCGCAAGCATGTCTCAAAAACTCGGCAGCACGCCGCCGACGAGGCCATCGCCAAGGCGAAAACATGGCTCATAACAGCCCCGGCCAAAAGCCAAGAAGATCGAGTCGCCCGACTGTGGGGTCTAAGCATGCTCGACGCCGTGCCGGTGGAAATTGCAATGGCCCGGGAAGCGACTTTAAAAACTCAACGGCCGGATGGAGGTTGGGCGCAACTGGATGAAATGGAGAGTGATGCTTATGCGACCGGCCAGACTCTGTATGTGCTGAACGCTACGGGACTGAATACGGATGACGAAAGTTACCGGCGTGGCAAACGATTCTTAATTAAGTCGCAACGCGAAGACGGCAATTGGCGGGTTGAGAGCCGCTCGAAGCCGGTGCAGCCATACTTCCCCTCCGACGACGAAGACCCGTTGGGCAAGGACCAGTTTATTTCCATAGCCGCCACCAGTTGGGCCGTAACGGCCCTGGCCATAGCGGTAAACGATGGGGTTGCGGAGCCCGGTCCCAAAATCATGCCGTAAGCCTTTGGAAGAGCCTTCCCGGTTGCCACATAGCCCATCGTCGCCGCGATTCTTCGGCGCCCTCCGGACCTGTTGGCAGCCGCACCGGGACGGTGCAACATACCCGCAGAGGCCGCTGACGAAAGATTGCATTTCTCTGACCGGCTCGGCTATACTTAGCGTGCTATTCTTTCGGCCGTAATCGGCCCGGGCTCAATTCCAAAGGAGAGCGGCATGTTGCGGCAGTCGCTGTGTTGGGCGTTGGTTTTTTCGCCGTTGACCTTTGCGTCGCTTGCGCTGGCGGTAGACGCCGCGAACGATGCTACCGATACCCGCACGAGCCCTACGTTGGCAATCGGGGCGCAGGCGCCCGATGTGGCATTTAAGGACATTCGTTTTGCGTCGCACACGCTGAAGGACTTGGGCGCGAAGAAGGCCTACGTCATCGTCTTTAACTCGATCGATTGCCCCGTGGCAAAGCGCTATATGCCACGCATCGTCGAATTGGAAAAAGAATACCGCAATCGGGACGTGCAGTTCGTCGCGCTGGATGTCTCGCCCAAGGACTCGATGGTAGAAGTTGCCTATCAGGGGATTCAACTCGATGCGGCGTTTCCGTTCTGCAAAGACTTCGACGGCGTGGTTGCGCCGGCTCTGGGCGTAACACGCACACCGCAGGTTGTGGTGTTGGACGGCGATCGCAAGCTGCGCTATCGCGGCCGCATCGACAGCCAATTTCACGTCGGCGGACCAAAGCCCGACGCCGGCCGCGAAGATCTGAAGATGGCGATCGAGGATGTGCTGGCTGGGCGACCGGTGGATGTTGCCGAGACTCCTGTCGAAGGCTGCCCGATCACTGTCGCGAAGATGTCAGCGCCTGCGAAGCCGGTAAATTTCGCCGAGCATATTGCTCCCTTGTTCCGTCAACATTGCGAAGAGTGCCATCGGCCGAATGCCGAGGGGCCATTCTCGCTCGTGACATATGAAGACGCTGTCGATCATGCCGATGTAGTCGCAGAAGTGATCAAGGAACAGCGAATGCCGCCGGAGTATGCCAGCCGCCGGCACGGCGACTTCGTGAATCTGCGCGGCTTATCCCCGGAAGACCGTACGCTCGTGGCCCAGTGGATCGCGGGCGGACGCCAGCAAGGTGACTTGGCCAAGTTGCCGCCGCCGAAGCAATGGTCGGACAACCGATGGCTAATCGACGGGCCGGACCTGGTGATCAAGATGAAGGATGCCGCCGAAATCCCGCCCACCGGCTATATTCCGTACAAGTACGTATTCCTGCCTTATACCTTCAAAGAAGACACCTGGGTCACGGGCTGCCAGATTCTGCCCGACAATAAAAGTGCATTGCACCATTGCAACATGGCTTTTATCGATCCCGTTAAGGGAGGGTATAGCGATGCCAAGTTCATCACCGGCCAAGTCCCTGGTGGCGTGCCGATGATTCTGGACGCGGGCGTCGGGTTCAAGATTCCCAAGGGATCCGTGCTGGTTCTGCAAATTCACTACGTAACGACTGGCGAGAAGACCACGGACCAGTCAAGCGTGGGATTTACGTTCGCCAAGAGTAAGATTACGAAGCAGCTCAAGCACTTCCGCTGCCACAACGGCACGTTCGCCATTCCGCCTGGTGATCCGGCCCATCTGGTCGAGGCCAAGCGGACATTTGCCGAGGACTCGACTCTGGTTGGGTTCTTCAGCCACATGCATTTGCGCGGCAAGGACATGATGTTCGATGCCAAGTATCCGGACGGCACGCAGGAACGCCTGCTGGCCATTCCGAATTACGATTTCAACTGGCAAGTCTCCTACGTCTGGCGGCCGCACGCCAAGAAGTTCCCGAAGGGGACCGAAATGGACGTGACAGCTCACTTTGATAACTCGACGTTCAATCCGTACAACCCCGATCCGACCGCCACGGTCAAGGAAGGGGATCAGACGTACGAGGAAATGATGTACGGGTTTGTGTTCTACACTGAGGACAACGAGAACCTGAACCTATCGGTCGATCCGAAGACCGGATACGAAGTTCGTCCTGGCAAAGAAGCGTCCAAGAAGGGACCTTCTGACGGCGCCCAAGCAGGACGCTAACAGACGATCGTCGCGAGCGGAGGGGCATTGCTTGCGAGGGAGTCGAACGCGTTGCGCGCACTCGGCGCTGGAGCGGGCCTCCAGCGCCGTATTTTTTTGCGCTGTAGAAGTGCCTCAGTATTCAGGCATTTACAGCGGCCCACCGACAGCGACCCCCCATCCCACGCGCGGGGGCGGCGGACGCCAGCCGTAGCCCCAATAGGCATAAGGCGGTGGCGGGCCCCAATACGGGCCGGGATACGGATAGTAAGCTGGCACGGGAACTGGCGGTCCCACGCCAGGCGCTGCCATTGCCGGAGCGCCTGGCTGCGGTGCCGACTGAAGCGCGCCAATCACCCGAGTCGAAACACCGGAGTTCTGTAACGTTATCAGGTCACCACTTTGCAGCGGCTGCGCCAGGCCATTGGCGCGAATGTGATTGACGATCAGCTCATCATTGACGCCCGCCCGAGTCATGGCGATGACGTCGGGCAGCGTAACGTTGCCTGGCGGCACCTGGCGGCCGAGGGTGGCGGCGATTTGTGCGCGATTGCGAGCTTCAATGCTATCCATTCCGCTGCCCACGGCTGCGCCAGTTAGCGTTCCCACGCCCGCGCCGACCAACGCTCCCACCCCAGGATGCCCGACGGCCGCACCGGTGACCGCACCCACACCTGTTCCGGCCAGTCCCCCAACGAGCGCACCCTTGTCCGTATAGAAAGGTGAGTTACAGCCCACCGTCATTGCCAAGGGGAGTAGCCCGAACTGAAGTGCGCGAACCAGCTTCTTCATACGGTAGGGTCCTCAAAGATGCCCGAGGCGAGCGCGGGCCGAATCCTCCTTGAATGCGGGAGCGGGATTATCGAAGGCCGCGCTCGTGGGGTCAAGGCGAGCCCTCCGTCCGCATGCTGGCGTGGCACTGCTGGCGATGCATCGCCCTCTAATCAGGCCCCAGCTTTCTCGAAGGTCTCGCCTTTGGGGGTAATGCCGGGTTCAGCTTGCATGCACCATGCAGTCGCGTTCGCTGCCTGGCGTATCGAATCCCGTCGGCCATTTTAAGAGCACAGAGCACCGACATTTGACGTTTGCCCATCGGCGCAAGAACAAGCCCGCCGCGCTCCGTGAGTAGCGCGGCGGGCTGGCCGAAAAGCATCGGCGGTAAAAGGTGATATTGTTCGTTGTTCTCCGTGCGATACCCCGCGATTGGCGAACTGTATTCAGTCTGCCGATGTCCACCGCTGGCCGCTACGAAATGGTGCCAAGCAGTGGCGAGGAAAGGGATCACACGGTACGACACCGCACTCTGGGGACCTCGCAGGTGAGAAGGTGGCTCGTGTAAAAACCCCCTCTCAGCGAGCGTGGCCCGGTGGATCTTGCATATTCGCCCTCCCTAATCTGGACTGCGATTAGCAACCATCACGCATCTGTCGGCCGACGATTCTGGTTTATCAAATCGCGCTGGGTCGGGTCAACGTTTTCCAACCTTGAATACACAAAAATCAAACAATTTGTCGCCGCGGCGTTCGATCTATAGCGATCGGAACAACGTTGCGGGCGTCAGGAAGGATTCTGCTCGATGACACCTGGACCGCGGGTGAATCAAACGCAGACGGCAACGTGTCGATCGTTAGTGCAGTTGGCTCACACTGCAACCTTGACGACAACTTTTCGTACCTTTGTCGACTCGCCCACAGCCAAGCAGGGCATGTGAGCGTCCTGCGGCGCAAAGATGGTAAACATGCCGGCCGAGACGGTGAGATAATCGCCGCTGCCGTCGAGGACCAACAAATCTTTGTCGGGATCGTAGTCGTTACGCACGGCGAGTGTGGCAAGGTTCGCGTAGCCCATACGCTCCACCCCCGCGACGACGTATTGCACATCGATGTACTTGCGGTGCGATTCCCAGAAGCCTTCAGCATCGGGTTTGGTACGGAACTCTTGCACCAGTGCGAAGACGTCATCACTGTCGACATCGTGACGTCCGAGCGCCAATTGCGCAAGGTCAGTCGAACGGAGGAATTCGAACGCCTGCCGTAGTCGGGGGTGAATCGCCTGGTAGGCGGCGGCATTCTCCAATCGATCGAGAATCAAGGCGGGTGCCTCCTTGCAGTCGGCTAAATGAATGTAACCGAGGGTGGTGCGCTACTGGCGAAAGCCTTCTAGACTGACCATCAGACGAACGTCGTCTCCAATGGCGCCGGCCCTCTTATCCATGCCGAAATCGCTGCGGCGGATTGTAAAGACGGCTTCGAGTCCAGTTCGCATTTTGCCAAACATACCTTTGCCTGCTCCTGTGGACTCGATTGCGATTGTAATGGGCCGTGTGACGCCATGCATCATTGGGTTTCCTTCAACGGCAAACGGGCGCGCACAGGTACGGCCGACCTTTGTAGCTTGGAATCGGATTGTCGGGTATTTGGGCGCGTCAAAAAAGTCTGCGTTGCGTGAATGAGCATCGCGTTGCGTATTTGCGGTGTCGATGCTATCGGTGGCGACTGTGATGTCGATCTCACTGGCGACTGGATTCTGCTCGTCCAAGCGGAATATCCCCGAAACTTCGTTGAAGCGACCGTAACAGTAGCTAATGCTCATGTGCTTGATACGAAACAGGACCGAGGAATGGACCGCGTCGAATTTGTATTGGTCGCCACCATGGGTTAATTGTGCTGCAAAGTGGAGCAGTACAACAACCACCACCGGGCGTAGCAGCGCTTTCATGCAATTGCTCCTCAGGAGACGGGGAGCGAATAACTTGCGGACACGAACGCAAGGTACCCTGAAGGACGGCGTGATAAATCAATTCCAGCCGTCGTTCTTACGTTTGCTACGCCGCTTTTCCACCGCCGTGAGCCGATCATTGATTTTCGAGATGCGCTCGCGGATCGCGAGACGCGTCAGCAAGGCCACCTTGTTGGTGCCCAGTTTCGACATGGCCTTAGCCTTGTGATTGTCGACAGTGCTGGGCGCCAGTTTGAGGACGGCCGCCGCCTCGCGCACCGTACATCCGAGGCTCAGCAAGCGAACGACTTCGCGCTCGCGGGGGGTCAATTTGATCGGCATCGTTGTACATCCAGGGGATCAATCACCGCGGTGTCAGCTCTGCTGACCGGCGCCTTAGACTAGCCCTTTTGTTGCTTTAATGCTACCCACTGGGAAAACTCTGGGCGTACGACCGCAGACGCAACTCGGGATTGTCGCCATTGGGCCCGCCGAGGTTCAATCCGGCCCAACGATTACGCTTCGTCCAATAGCGTCTCACGTAGAGCGGGCGGGTATCGCGGACCGGGTGTGATTGTACTAACTCGGTCGCACGGGCTAGAAACTCATCACCGGCCGCGAATGCGGCCTCCGGCTCGGGTGTCTTTGCCAGCCAGTTCGAGACAATTTCGTCGCGCTCGGAAATGACCATTGGTCGCAAAGTGGTCGGATCGCACAGCACTCGGCGATGCAAATGCTCGTGACGCCACCACAGTGAACGTGCGTCCGCCACGTCGGTAGGGAGGGGCCCAAGGTCCAATGGGCTTTCGATGCGCACCGGCTTGAATAGGCCGAGGCACGGTGCGGCGGTGCCGGTGACCCAGTGGGAATGTCCCTGCCGCGTGAGCTCACTTATCCAACTACCGGTGGTCTGCGACGCAGCGGTTACGCCGCCGGCGTGCATACAGGGGCCGCTCATCGCACCGTTAAGCCACGAATAGGCTGGCTCTTCATGGCCCGCACCATGATCGGCCAGAATCCGCATGATATCTCCCACGGATTCCGCGCGCCCCGCCAACTCCTCTGTTCGTTTCCGTCGCAGCCGACAGGCTGAAACGCGTGTCTTGATAGTGTCGCTATGGGTTCGCGCGAATCCGGGAATCGTCAGCCCATTAGAAATACTCCGTGCGCCACGTATCTCCTCGACCGCGTGCAGCCGCCCGGCCGTCTCGAGCACGAATGCTGTGCGGGTGTCTGCGACGAGGAAGCTATTGTGATACGTAAAGCGGCGATTCTCCAAGCCGCAGCCCCCTCCCTGACCGTGCTCGTTGATTAGCTCGACTATCGTGGTAACGGCACGTTCGGCACTGTCAGAACGCTCCAGCGCAAGTCGTACAAGGTCCATCCCTGTCAGACCGACGCGTGGATACGGCTGCGTCGTAAAGACTGCTTCGTTGCCGACTGCGACACCATGCTCGTTGCACCCCATTTCGGCTCCCCACATCCAGAAGGGACGACTGATAAGCACCGCGTGAGTTAGTTCGGCCTGGGGTATTTGCAGATACGTACATCGCAATCGCGCGTTCGCAGGATGCACACGGCGTGGTTGCCAATCAAGGATCTGCGCTTCGTTTGGATCGCGGTCTGAATTCTTGGCGAACAAGACGCGATCGGATTCCACGATGGCCAGCGAGTCGCACATGATGTGGCCCTGCGATTAACGGCAGGAAAGGGCAGTGGCAGGCGTGCCGTGAATTTCAAATGACGCTGCACAAGTCGTTCGCGACGCAAACAATTTGGGTCAATGATTAGAAAACTCTCTCTGCGCGCGGAAACGTTTCTGTCTTAAGCACTTGTGGCGAGTTTCGCCATTCGCGATTCGGGCGTGTAGGCGGCGCCGGAGCGATTGCGAGGATGCTGTCGTCCGGCTGCTTGCACTGGATATTGTGCCTGTGTTTGGTCGCTACGTCAAAATACGCCAAATGCTTGCGACTCTGAAATGCGCTCCTATAACGGGGCCTAGCACGTGTCCCTCACCACTCGCAAATGGGGTGATGAGCGGACAACGAACGATTCGAGGCCATACGATACGGATATCGCTCAAGCCAAGTCCAGGATGGACCGCGAGCGACCAGGAAATCAATCGCGTGGTATCAAGGATGATAGTCGAGTCCCGCTTCGCCTGTCGTCAATTGCCGGAGGGCAACGTTGCCCTCCTTGGCATCGCACTTGCCACACGTTGTCCCGGTCAGCTTGTACTCCTTACTCGATCTATGCTCGAGGCGCCTCGCAAGAGTCGTTCGTTTTTCTCCACGAGGGGCCTAGGGCCCGATGGAAGGAGTCAAATATGACACGGAAGCCTCTGATTGGTTTGAATGCAGAATTTCGGTCCGCCAAAAAGGACGCGCCAGCGTTTAGCTACTTGTCGGCGGGCTATTACGACTCGATCGTCGCCTCGGGCGGGGTGCCGGTGGTTATTCCACCGCTCGCCGACGAGGAAGACTTGGAGCGAATTCTCGATCTGCTCGATGGAATGGTCATGATCGGCGGGGCCGATCTCGATCCGCGTCGCGACGGCTTCATGCTTCACCCAGCAGTACGCACGCTGGAAACACGTCGTGAAGACTTCGATCGTCGGCTAATGAACCTCGTTGCCTCTCGGCGGATGCCGGTGTTCGGCATTGGCGTCGGCATGCAACTGATCAACGTCTTGCAGGGAGGGAATTTGTTCCTGCATATTCCTGAGGACATGCCCAAGGCATTGCCACACAAAGACCCGCTCGACCCGGCCCATCGCCACGCGTTAGAAGTAGTACCCGGCACGTTGATGGAGCGTGTCTACGGCGAGGGCGAAATTCGAGTCAATAGCGTCCACCACATGGCAGTTGACGAAGTGGCACCGGGCTTCCAGGTAACGGCCCGTTGCCCAGACGGTGTGATCGAGGCCATTGAGAGCACGCAAACCGAGTGGTTTGCTTTCGGCACGCAGTTCCATCCTGAGAGTGACTCGGCGTCGGCGTTAGATTTACGCATCTTTGAAGAATTCATCATGGGCGTCGGCGGCGAGATACCTGCGATGCGCATGGCTGCGTAGCAAGGGGGGGCGACGTGAACGCAGCGGGACAAGGATGTCTCACTGATAATGTTTGACTGGGCGTCGTCTCCGGTCCGCGGGCCGCGATTCTGTTCGGCAGCTTCAGAATCGCGGCGCCGCGGGCTATTTTCCCATCCGTCTATCCGTTTGCTCCGTTCTCGCAGGGATTTCGAGCAGGCGCGACTGGCCGGATGTCGGCCCTTCTTGAGGCGTGAACCAGACGCCACAAAATCGTGTCTCGCCAGGCAGCCAAGTTGCGGATTCTTTACGCTTTGCAGTGGCATCGGTTTGTTCCGGGGGTGCGCTACCGATGGATATCTATCACGTCTGGTGCAACCTGAAGCCTGGGGTCGGGGATGTAGCGTTTTGCGACTGCGTAGCCAGCTATCTCGGCCTATTGCGCGACGAACAGTTAATCGTCGGATATCGCGTGACGCGCCGAAAACTGGGATTCGGGCCGCCGCAATTGGGTGAGTTTCACATCGCGATCGAGGTGGCCAATCTAGCCCAACTAGACGCGGCGTTCTCGCGCGTAGCACGGCGGGCCGGACCCATCGAGGGGCTGCACCAAGCAGTGAACTCTTTGGCCACCGACCTGACATTCGCTTTATATCGCGACTTCCCCGATTCGATCCGGGAGCATGGGGAAGAGCAATTTTAGCGCGGCGCCGTGCTGCCAATGCTCGCGGTCCGGCGCTCGACACGGATTTTCTCGGACGGGCAGGAAATCTGCGCCCGTGAACGCGAGGCGCGGCGGGTATTGCCGCGAATTAACCCATGGTTGACAGATTGGCGCCTGCCGCGACCGCGGGCATCTCCTGCGTATCGCATACCCATGGCTCGACATTGATGCCCGTGTTGCGATGAATACGGTTGCGTCCGGCGGCTTTGGCGGCATAAAGTGCCGCATCGGCGCGTGCCAACAACGTTTTCGGATCGTCGTGATGATTGGCTGCGGCGACGCCGCCGCTAAGCGTGACAGGGCTGGTATTTTGCACGGCGAAGCGAATTTTCTCGGCGAAGAGACCGGCTCCGTCGAGGTCAGTATGCGGCATGACTACGACGAATTCTTCGCCCCCATAACGGGCCACCAGATCCGTCTCGCGCGTCTCGTCATCGAGCAATCGGGCCACGGTTTGTAGAATATGGTCGCCGCGGACGTGTCCATGCACGTCGTTGACTTGCTTGAAATGGTCGATATCGAAAATTGCCAGTGCGAACGGCTGTTCATACCTGGCCAACAAGGCAAAGGAGGACTCTAGGGTTTCGTCTAAGGCCTTGCGATTGCTCGCGCCCGTCAGTGGATCGGTGCGAGTTTCTGTGAATGTCATCAAGTGGCTTGTCTGCTGTCGCAATTCGTCGTAGGCACAAGAAATCTGAGCCGCCAGGTCGAGCGTCGGCTTGAGCATGTTTTCGGCTTCGCGAAACAGGTCGGACCAGGCTGCACGTTCTTCCAGTGTGTCAATGGCGCTGACGCGATCCTTGAACTTGGCGATGCTCGACTGGTGAGTTGCCAGATTCTTGCGGACGCGGTCCGCAATCTCTTCAAGCTGGGAAGCCACGGCCTTGGCCCGCTTCAACTCGCGTCGGGCGCGGTCAGCGTGGACTTCCTCGATCGGCTGAGCACGCCGACCGACGAGATAGCCAATCGTGGCGACAGCAGCCAATGCAACGATGGTAGGAAGATACATGGCCATCGATCCCAACGTACTTCCGCGCTGGATGAGGGTGTCGAGGCGTCCCACTCAAGGACGTCTCAGGATTCCACGCAGTAACACTGGAAATATAGGTTTCGTTTTGAACAAGGTTGGCCTGGATGCAAGCAACGTCTTCGAGACCCAAGCCCTTGCATTTTATGCGGGCGCGTCGGTACGGTCGGGCGGATTCGAGGGATTGTTCCGAGCGCGGTCCGTCGGGCGCGTTGTGGCTGCCGAGATGAGCAGAGCGTCCGGATTTCGGGCGTACCGAAACGAACCTACCGTCTCGGTCGCACAGTTCCCGGCTCCGAGTCACAAGCAGATACCACAGGACCTGCCTAGAATTGCGGTTTCGGAGGCGTTTGTCCGGCAATTGCGGGTATCCGCGCAAAGGGCGTTCGTGGTAAGTTTGGGCCGGCCAAATGACGGAACTTTGGCCTCCGCCACTGTTGTGGCGCGAGTTCGTGCGAACCAAATCCGGGGCCCCGGCGTTACAGAGAATATAGCGCTCCGTCTCCCAATGTCGGACCCGTTGCTATCGCGATCATTCGCATCTTAGGAGTTAATCGTGCAGCCATTTCAAACTCTGCGTGCCCTCGGGATCCTGGTGCTGGCTTTTATCGCTTTCGGTACTCACCAGTCGCTTGCGGCCGACGCGTCCAAGCCTGTTTTTCCTTTTCCCATCCATTCGACCGTTTTAGATAACGGGTTGACCATTATCACAGTTCCCTGCGACACGCCCGGCGTGCTGTCGTACTACACCATCGTGCGGACAGGATCGCGCAACGAGATTGAACCCGGTCTCTCTGGGTTTGCCCACTTTTTCGAGCACATGATGTTTCGTGGCACGCCGCGCAACAGCTCGGAGCAATACAACGCGAAGATGAAGGGCATGGGAGCGGATTCCAATGCCTTCACCACCGACGACTGGACGGCCTATCACACGACGGCCTCGGCCGACGCGCTCGCGACGATCGTGGAGCTCGAAGCCGATCGGTTTCAGAACCTGAGCTATGACCAGGCGGCATTTCAGAAAGAAGCCAGGGCCGTCCTGGGCGAATACAACAAGATCGCCTCGTCCCCAATGCTGTTGCTGGACGAGACCATGCAGGATGTAGCCTACGACCAGCACACATATAAGCACACCACGATTGGCTTCCTCAAAGACATCGTTGACATGCCGAACCAGTACGAATACAGCCGCAAATTCTTCGAGCGCTGGTATCGGCCGGACAATTGCATTGTTTTGGCCGTCGGAGACGTCCGGCACAAGGAAGTAGTCGAATTGGCGCGCCGCCAATACAGCGGCTGGAAGTCGGGAGCTGCTAAAACCGATATCCCGGTCGAACCACCGCAAACTGCCGAGCGGCGCCGCGATCTAACCTGGCAGGGCGTGACGCAGCCCTATTTGTACATTGGCTACCACGTTCCCGGATTCGATGCCCACAGCCGTGACATCGCCGCACTGGACGTGCTGGGAGAGGCGATTTTCTCGCAGGTCGGTCCGCTCTACCGCAAATTGGTGTTGGACGAGGCACGGGTCGAGGTGCTCACAGGTGGCGCACATTTTCGCCGCGATCCGACGTTGTTTACGATCATGGCGCGGCTACGCGATCCGGCCGATTTGGCCGCCATTGAGCAAGCGATTTACCAGGCACTAAAAACGGCCGCCGAAACACCGTTGGATGAAAAAACGTTGGCCGATATCAAGTCGCACATGCGATACGGTTTTGCGACCTCGCTCGATTCGACGAATGCCGTGGCTCGCTCGCTGGGCGCGTTTCTGGAACTCACGGGCGATCCCCAATCGCTTAACCAGACATACGAAACGTACGATCAAGTGACGCCGGCGGACGTGCAGCGCGTGGCAAGGGAGATCTTTACTCCAGAAAATCGCACGGTCGTAACGCTGTTGAGCGAGAAGGACGCCGCGGCCCGCACGCAAGCGGCAGCCCCTGCCACAGACGCGGTGCCGGACAAGAAAGCTGTCACGGCGAAAACCTCTGATACCGTTACCGACAACAAGCGCGGCGTAGCGATCGCGAAAACGACCGCCGGCACGACGCCACCCCCGGCGGCAAAGGATGCGGCCCGCAGCAGTTCGCCCTTAGTGACGTTGCAGATTGCTTTCCGGGCCGGCTCGCAGGACGATCCTCCTGGCAAGGAGGGGCTAGCCGCGCTCACGGCTCGCTTGCTTTCCGAAGGGGGCTCGCGCGACGTTGCCTATTCCGATCTGCTAGAGAAGCTATATCCCCTGGCCGGGCGGATGGATGGTCATTGCGACAAGGAATGGACCATATTCACCGGAGAAGTCCATCGCGACAAGTTAGGCGAGTTTTATCCGTTATTTGCCGACACAATTTTGCACCCGCGCTTCGACAAGGCTGATTTCGAGCGATTGCGCCAGGAACAGATCAGCTATCTGTCGGCGCGGCTCCGCGGTAATGACGACGAAAACTTGGGAAAGTGGGCGTTGCAGCTCGCACTTTATCCACCGACGCATCCCTACGGGCACGTCGACCAGGGGACTATTGCCGGCTTGCAGAACATCACGCTGGACGACGTCCGCGCGTTTTATCGCACGCATTACACCCAAGCGACGGTTACGCCGGTTGCTGCGGGTGGAGTCGACGACGCATTCCGTCGCCGCCTGTCACAAGACTTTGCGACGGCTCTTCCCGCAGCAAAGCGGGCAACAGCCGAGCTGCCCCAGCCGACCCAGCCGCAGGATTTGGAATTGACAATCGTCGAGAAGCCGACGATCGCGACGGCGATTTCGCTAGGTTTTCCCATTGATGTGTCACGGGCGGACGACGACTTTTACGCGTTGGCAGTGGCGGGCTCGGCGTTTGGCGAGCACCGCACGTTTAACGGCCGCCTGATGAAAAACATGCGGGGCAAGCGCGGATTGAACTACGGCGACTACGCCTACATCGAGAATTTCATCCAGGATGGCCAGAGCACGTTCGCCCTGCCGGGCGTGCCCAGACGCCAGCAGTTTTTCTCGATTTGGATTCGGCCGGTTCCGCACGACAAAGCGGCGTTTGCCTTGCGTCAGGCCGTGCGCGAGCTCGATCACCTGGTCAAGGACGGGCTGACCGAAGAGGAATTCGAGGCCACACGCAACTTCCTGTTCCACTACAGCAAATTGTGGGTGCAAACGCAGTCGCGGCGCGTCGGGTACGACCTTGATGGCCAGTTTTACGGCCGCGCAAGTCTCGTCGACGAGCTGGCACGCCGGCTCCCCAGCATGACACGCGAACAAGTGAATACCGCCATCCGCAAGCATCTCCAGGCCAAAAATCTGGCCGTGGCGATTGTCACAGACGATGGCGCGCGGCTGCGCGAGCAACTGCTGTCTGGAAAGTCCACTCCGTTGGTGTACGACACCGAAGGAACTGCCGCCGATATCCTGGCCGAGGACAAAGAAATTGCCGTTTGGCCGCTGACAATCAATGTCGAACGTTTGCGTGTCGTGCCAGCCAAAGACCTATTCCAGGAATGAAGAACGCTGGGGAACCGGTGATCGTCCCTGGGATTCTCGCACAAGTCGTTCATTTGCTTCCGGGTGAGTAGCCGAGACGCGTCTCGAGCCGTGCTTTAACGTCCGGCCATTCATCGTTCGTGACGCTATACATCACGGTATCCCGGACGTAGCCGTCGGGCATGACCATGTGCTTGCGTAGAATTCCCTCGCGAATCGCGCCCAGCTTTTCAATTGCACGTTGGCTCTGCATGTTGCGGCCGTCGGTTTTGAGTTGCACACGAAGGGCATTTTGATCCTCAAAGGCATGCCGCAACAGCAGGTATTTGCATTCGGGATTGACCGGGGTGCCGTGCAAAGATTTGGTAAGCCAGGTGAAACCGATCTCAAGCCCGTGATCCTTGGCGCGGATGTCGAGGTAGCTCGTCAT
>DASXEJ010000112.1 GCA_036490175.1 Pirellulales bacterium
ATTACCGACCGAGGCGGAACCTACGAGCAGGTTCGAGACGTTGGCCGTAAGCGAGGTTTCTCCGCTGAGGTCGACAGTACCCGCGGCGTTTCCGCCACCCGTAACCTGCCCGATGATGATCGACCCGGATACGGTAGGCGACCCGATCGTAATATTTCCGGCGTTTCCGCCCAATAACGCTCCGGTTTGAGTGCCGCTTCCGCCGCCGCCCTTTACACCGACTGAAAGTTCGCCGAGCGTGGCGTTAAAGGTGGCATCCGAAAGCGCCATCAAGCCCTGCGGAGATTGATTAGTCTGACTCGATGATTGACCAACGTTCAAGTTCGTCGGTTGCGCACTACTTCCCAGGTTGACGCTGCCGCCTGACGGGATATCGAGCGTGCCAGTGCTGAGATTTCCACCCACGGTTAGCTCACCGGCGGTGATCGTGTTTGTGCTCCCAAGATGCAACGCACTGGTGGTCGATTGATTGTCCGTCGCCGTCGAATAGCCGACGCGAATCGTCGTGGCATTTAAAACATTGGTGCCTGCCAAATCGAATGTTCCAGTGGCAGCACCAACCTCGGAAGTCCCGACAAGCAAGTTCGACACGTTCGCCGTAAACATCTTCTGCTGGCTCAAATCGACCGTGCCGGCTGAGCCATTGCTGTTGGCCGTGTGGCCGATCAGAATTTCGCCGGGAGTGGCGGTCGAGCCGACGGTTAGAGCGCCCTTTGCCCCCAGGCTCAACGTGCCAACGGCGTACCCATTGCCGCCTAATATTTTTTCGCCGACGATCAAGTTTTGTACATTACCGTTGACCGTGGCACCCGTTAGATCAAACGTCGCAAACTCTTGCGCTCCGGTATTCAACGTCACACGACCAACTGACAAATTGATAGGACTCGCTGGCGAACCGAGATTGACCGTCCCATGCTCGATCGTGGCCAACGTGTTATCGCCGACGTTTGTATTTACGTCGACATTACCATTGACCTGCAGCGCATTCGTGCCCAGATCTATCGTTTGAAAATGACCATTCGTATTTGCGAACGAAAGGTTTACAATCGAGCGCGGAATGTCGAGAACGCTCGTGGGATTGCCCGGCACGTTGCTTGACCCCGTGTCGTTGAAGAGCACGCTGTCCGTGCCTAGCGGGATCACATTGCCGCTCCAGTTCGTAGCTGTGCCCCAGCTTTGATCCCCACCGCCAGCATCCCATGCCACTTGCGCAGCCGATGTGTCGCTGCAGAAAACCACACTGCTAAGCGCGAACAACGCGAGAATCGCGTGCTGGCCATGTAACCATCGCATTTAAGTGCCTCTCCGAGCGCTGATATTACCCGATCAAAGGACGGCATTATCGCCGCACAGTCGCGCCGCGTCGAGGAGTCGGCCGCTGTCCGCGCTGGCATACGGGGGGTGCTGGGAAGCGGATTTCTCCCAGTCGAACGAAATCCGGTCGATGTCGCCCATGCGGAATCGCACTGCGTCCCGCGGCAATTCTGCCTTGAACTATCGCCTACAGAATCTGGCGAATTGGCTCGACCTGTTCGACTCCGACCAGCTTCTGATCGAGTCCGCCGTAGAAATAGGCGAGCTTGTTCGGATCGAAGCCCAGTTGGTGCAGAATCGTGGCATGCAGGTGCTTCACGTGGAAGGGGTTCTCCACTGCTGCCGAACCAAGCTCGTCGGTTTCGCCGACGTGGCGTCCTCCCTTGATGCCGCCACCGGCCATCCACATCGTAAAGCCATAGGCGTTGTGGTCCCGGCCCGTCCCCTTGGCGTACTCGGCGGTAGGTTGACGTCCAAACTCGCCTCCCCATACAACCAACGTCTCATCGAGTAGCCCGCGCTGCTTGAGATCCGTCAGCAGCGCGGCGATCGGCTGGTCGGTGTTGCCGGCATGGAAGTTATGATTCTTCTCCAAATCGCCGTGAGCGTCCCAGTTGGCGTCGTTGTGCGATCCACCCGAGTAAAGCTGGATAAATCGCACGCCGCGCTCTACTAGCCGTCGTGCGAGCAGGCAACGGCGACCAAAGTCGCGCGTTCGCTCCCGATCAAGGCCATACATGTCGAGCGTGCTCTGCGTTTCTTGGCCGAGGTCGATGGCCTCGGGTGCGTGCTGCTGCATCTTGTAAGCTAGCTCATAGCTGGCGATCCGCGCGGCCAGATTGCTATTGTCGGCGCGCTGCGCTAAGTGCTCGGAATTCACCTCGTGCAAAGCATCGAGCAGTTCGCGCTCTACCGCACGGGTCGTTCCCTCCGGCAGGTTCAGATCGAGTACCGGCGCTCCTTTGGAGCGCAGCAACGTTCCCTGGTACGTGGCGGGCATGTAGCCGCTCGACCAGTTTTTGGCACCGCTGATCGGCCCACCGCTCGGATCGAGCATGACGACGAAACCGGGCAAGTTCTCGTTGACGCTCCCCAACCCATAGTTGACCCAAGATCCCAAGGCCGGACTGCCACTTAGAATTCGACCCGAATTCATCTGCAACATGGCCGAACCGTGAATGGGCGAATCGGCCGTCATCGACTTGATGAACGCGATGTCGTCCACGTGCTGGCTGAGATGCGGAAAGAGATCCGATACCCATTGACCCGATTGCCCGTACTGCTGAAAGTTCCATTTCGGGCCGACGACGCGTCCTTCGTTCTTGGCGCCGCCACGCCCCTTGGTCTTTACGGGAATCGTCTGACCGTCCAGCGTGTACAACTTTGGCTTGTAGTCAAACGTATCGACATGACTGGGACCGCCGTACATAAAGAGAAAGATCACGCTCTTGGCCTGCGACGCGAAGTGCGCCGGCTTGGGCGCGAGCGGATTGACAAACGGCGTCACACCGTCGGCGGCCCGGGCTTGCGTCGCCAGGAATCCGTCGCCATCCAACAGCCCCGTCATCGCGACCGACGTAAAGGCGCCTCCCGCCTGCCACAGGAATTCACGCCGGGTGCGACGGCAGAACGAGCCTGTAGGCTTTTCGCTGTTTGCCATGTCTCAGTCCAGGTAGACGAATTCGTTAAGGTTCAACACCATCAGGCAGAAATAGTCGAGAGCTTTGTCGGCCGATACGCCATGCTCTGATTGCAGCCGCGCGACGAGCCGTAACCCGCGATCGACATGCCGCGAATCAGCCGGACCAGAAAGTGCCAGTCGCAGCGCGCGCTTGACTTGTCCAGCTAAGTCATCCGGCGCTTCCCGCCGCACGCGATTCGCCAAGGCGGACGCCTGACTGTGTGCGAATTCACCATTGAGCATCGCTAGGGCCTGCGTCGGTTGCGTCGTTGAAAAACGCACGGCGCAACTACCGTCGCTGTCGCAGACGTCGAACTCAGCCAGAAGGGGCAGCACCAACGAACGCTTTACATGAATGTAAATGCTACGCCGATTCTGCTCCTCGGGCGAGGAGTCGCTCCAGCCGTTGCCTGGAATCGATTGACTTTGCAGAACTTCTTGCGACATCTTGGGGAAAACGCCCGGTCCGAACTGTTGTAGATTCAACTGACCGCTCGTCGCGAGCATCGAGTCTCGCACCTCCTCGGCGGCAAGTCGCCGCATGTCAAATCGCCAGTGCAGGTCGTTCTCGGGATCCTTAGCCAACGCTTTAGCGCAAGCCGCCGAGGACATGCGATATGCGCTCGAAGTCACTATCAATCGGTGCAACGGTTTCAGACGCCACTGCTCGTCAACCAATCGCGTAGCCAGCCAATCGAGCAATTCAGGATGCGTTGGCGGTGTCCCCAGGCTGCCGAAATTGCTCGTCGAACGAACCAAACCACGCCCGAAGTGATGCTGCCACAGGCGGTTCACCATTACCCGCGCGGTGAGTGGATTGGCCGGCGATGCGATCCAGTCTGCTAGCGCCGTCCGCCGGCCCGAACTCCGAGCGTCCGCCGCGCGCGGCGCGATCGCAGGTTGTCCGCCGCCCAGTGCGGTAAGAAATGCCGGCTGCACTTCCGTGCCCGGGACGTGAGGATTACCGCGGGCCAGGACAAACGTTTGCGGCGGCTCATTGAAGCAGGTTCCGATGCCCAGCACCGTGTCGCGCGGTCGCAGCTTGGTCGCTTCGACCAGTGCTAGCTCATCTCGCAGTCGTACGTACTCGCGCCAGGAGTCTTCATCGAGCTGCAATTGCAACTTCTCGTCCAGCACCTTCGCCCGCTCAGGGCCTTCTGTCTTACGCTGATCCTCGGCCGACATACGCGCGATGCCCGCCCGCTCGATCGGCAGCATCCTCTGTTGAATTGCGGCTTTTTGCTCGGCCTGTTCGCGATGCTGTGCGACCAGCTCGGGGGACGAAACATCGATCTGAGACGTTTTTGTGTTGTAACGATCGATTTCGTTGAAGAAGGCCACCATCTGATAATAATCGGCCTGCGGGATGGGATCGAGCTTGTGGTCGTGGCAACGCGCACAATTGATCGTCAGTCCCAGGAACACCTGGCCGGTGGTCGCAACGATATCGTCCAACTCGTCAAAGCGAGCTTGCAGCACGTCGGCCGGCTCGTCATCCCACAAACCCAACCGATAGTATCCGGTGGCGGTGAGCGTGTCGGTCGTTACGCTCGGTAACTCGTCGCCGGCCAGTTGCTCGCGGATGAATTGATCATAGGGTTTATCATCGTTGAACGACCGGATCACATAGTCGCGGAATCGCCAGGCGTTGGGCTTTACGCCGTCACGCTCGAAGCTATTGGTGTCGGCATAGCGAACCAGATCCAGCCAATGCCGTCCCCACCGTTCGCCATAGTACCGCGACGCCAGCAACCGATCGACAACTTGTTCGTATGCGTCGCTCGAAGTATCGGCCAGAAACGCATCGACCTCCTCTGGAGTGGGTGGCAATCCGGTCAGGTCGTAGCAGACCCGTCGCAACAGAGAAGACTTTTCTGCCGGAGTCGCCGGCATGAGCCCGTGCGACGACAATTTGCTGAGAATAAAGTTATCGATCGGATTCCGCGTCCAGTCCGCGTATTCGACCGCCGGCACGGCCGGGCGCGTAACCGACTCGAAGGCCCAGTGGTTTTGCCAGGGTGCTCCCTCGGCAATCCAGCGGCGTAGTATTTGAATTTGCTGAGGCGAGAGTGGCTTGCCCTCGGGCGGCATGCGCAGTCCCTCGTCGGTCGAACTGATTCGTTCGACGAGTACGCTTTCGTCGGCGTTCTTGGGAACGATTGCGGGCTGACCGGAATCCAACTCGGCCAAGGCAGCTTGGCGACTATTGAGACGCAGGCCCCCCTTGGCCTGGTCAGGCCCGTGACAGCGGTAGCAGCGCTGCGCAAGGATGGGCTGCACGTCTGTGCGAAAGTTCACACTGGGTAACTCGGAAACCGCCGGCTCGGCCGCGTGTGACGTCCGCGCGAGCCCGCACCACACCAGGATCGCAAACAGCCCGGTCGCGGCCGTGCGGTCGATCGTCGTTTTTCTGAGTGCGGGGAAGATCATGCGGAAAAGCAGGTTTGATTCCGAGGCGGGCGCTGTCGCGCGGGCAGGCTCATCAAGACCTTTAGTATACAAGAATCGTGCAGCGTTTTCCGCCTGCAGGAAAGCCGGATTTCCCGCGGTCCCTCTCCTGGTACAGTGCCAGTTGTTGCTTCAACGGGGGGGTTTGCGCGTGCGACGATCGACTTTTCCGACTGTGTGAATCGCATCGGATTCTGTGCCGCCCGTCCGCTCTGGCGATGATTTCTGCAGGTCCCGGGTGATTGGCACGCCTCGGCAGGGTGAAGAGCACGCCCGACGCCAGCGTCGGCTTGATGTGCGCTGAGGTTTGTCGCCGCTAGAATGGCGGGCTCACCATTTGCCAGGAGCAGGTATGAAAATTCGACTTTGTCTATTGATTTCGACAATTGCCATGGCGGCCAGCACTGCGGCGCAGGCGCAACATCGGCTCATCACCCAAGGAAACGATAAACTCGCGATCGTCGATCGCGGCGGCCAGATCGAATGGCAAATGCCCTGGGGCGGAGTCCATGATCTGCAAGTGCTCCCCAGCGGAAACATCATGGTGCAGCAAGGGGCAAGCAAGGTCGTCGAAATCGACACCGCCAAGAAGCAGGTCGTGTGGACATATGACTCTGCCACGAGCAACGGCAACGCTGGCAAAGCGGTCGAGGTCCATGCCTTTCAACCGCTTGGCGAGGGGCGTGTGATGATTGCCGAAAGTGGGCCAGGACGGATCATCGAGATCGACCGCGACGGCAAGTTGTTGCACGAGATAAAACTCGTGATCGACCATCCGCATCCACATACCGATACGCGACTGGCGCGCAAGCTCGGTAACGGTAGCTATCTGGTCTGCCATGAAGGGGACGGCGTCGTGCGCGAATACGACCAGGCAGGCCACGTGACCTGGGAATTCGCTGTTCCACTTTTCGGTCACGAGCCAAAACCAGGGCACGGGCCCGAGGCATTCGGCAACAAATGCTTTGCGGCCGTGCGGTTGGAAAACGGCAACACGCTCATTACGACCGGCAATGGGCATGGCGTCCTGGAAGTCACGCCGCAAAAGAAAATTGTTTGGCAGATCGGCCAGAACGATTTCCCGGGCATCACGCTCGCGTGGGTCACTACGCTGCAAGTGTTGCCCAATGGAAACTATTGCCTTGGCAACTGCCACGCCGGGGCGGGGCAACCGCTTTTGGTCGAATTCGATCCCAAAACCAAGCACGTGGTCTGGAAGTTTGACGAATTCGACACTTTCGGCAACTCGGTCTCGAACTCTCAGCTGCTCGATTGAACCCGGCCGTGCGCCATTCGGCGCGGTTGTCTCGCTACCGGCTACTTGTCGCCGGTCGGCACTGGCGTGGGTTGCGCCTTTTGCCATTCGTCGGCGGTAACCTTATTGCGCTCGTGCAGTAACACATGCGCGCCTTTCATTCCGCCGACGATCATGTCGGGCAAATCATCACCATTAACATCGGCCACGGTCAATTGCCGGCCAATGCCGGTGTCGTCCGCCGCGCGGAACGGAATCCAATCAATCCCATCCTTCGTGCGGGCAAGCTTGAACCAATAGACGACCGCGCCAGCGTCCCATTGCGGCGCTTGTTTGTGGTGCGAATAGTACGTCTTGCCGGTGACGATATCCTTCAAACCGTCGCCATCGATGTCGGCCAGGTTGACCGAGTGCAACTCGCTGAATACCAGGCCATAGCGATTGTCTGAGGGAGCACGTCCCATGATTAGATGCGGAGTGAACTCGATCCGCTCTCCTTGCCGACGTTGCTCGAACCAGGCCAGACCGAACTCGTGCGCGGCGAGGCTGGTGATCACATCATTATCGCCGTCGCCATCGACGTCGTAGGCATACATCTCGGCCCCGCCCGCTGGAGCGAAGGCCACCTCGTGAAACGTCCACTTGCCGTTTTCTGCGAGCGATGCAGGCTGCTCGAACCAGCCGTTGTTCGCGATGATGTCCTGGCGCCCGTCGTTGTTGATATCGCCGATTCCTAAACCGTGGCCAAAGGGCTTGGGCGCCACCTGGTCCGAGACATTGTGAAACACCCACGGCTGAAGTGGTTTGCTCCAATCGATCGTGGCGTAGCCATAGTAGCCGTCGTGCGTGCAAACCAGCTCGGGCCGTTGGTCCCCTACAATGTCGACCAGTTGTGGCGATTCGTTGGCCACCGAATCGATCACCTGATGCTTCGGCCAGTGCTTATCGAGACCATCTGGGCCGGGATTCTCGTACACGAAGCCCGGCGTACCCGGAAAGCCAGCGACGAACACATCTTGATGTCCATCACCATTGAAATCATAAACCCAACAGAAGAAATGATCCGCATAGCGCTCGACCGGCTGTGGTTTGACGGCGTAGATTTCGTGCTTCTCGGCAAAGTCGGGACCACGGAACCAATACGGTCCGTAGACGGCGTCCGTAACGCCATCGCCATCAATGTCGCCGACATTGGCCCCCTCCGAATAATAGACGTCGCTTAACGGGACAACTCGGAAGCGATCCAACTCAGGTTCGGCACCCTGGGCACCGCCAACAGGAATGACCAAGGCCACCAGCACCAGCCACCCGCTTCGACGCGCCATGACTTCTTCCCTCGTGAAGATGATTGATTTGCACCTGGTGGGGCTGCAACGGCATCCCGTTTGATCCGCGCCAACTATAGCCCCCCAGGCGCCGCGACACCACAATCACGTTAAGGCTTGGGACCTGCGCCTCTACGCCTGGCGCCCTAGCGAACGAACCGCGGCGAGTCTGTCGGGCATGGTATCCTGGAACCTGGAGCTGTCCTGCAATCTAGCTGGCATTGTTGTCCCCCCGCCGCCAGGTAAATAAGATGCAATAGAGTCGTTTGTCTCGGGCAGTGGGGGTCATCTCATGCCGCGCCTGCATCTGCGTTGGCTACTGGTGGTTGTCGTCCTGGTTGCCGCGCTGGCGCAGGACGCGCGAGCGGATGTCACCGCCGAGCAAGTGCGGGAGGCCATCGACCTGGGTGTCACCTTTCTCAGACGCTCGCAGTTCAAAGACGGCTCTTGGCAAGAAGTTTCTCCGTTGATGCCCGGTGGCGTCACGGCCTTGTGTACACTGGCTCTACTAAACTCTGGCGTTCCCAAAGACGATCCGCAGATTCAAGCCTCGCTCGAGATCTTGCGCGCCATACCGCCACAGGCAAATTATGTAGTGGCGCTTGAAACCATGGTCTTCAGCATCGCCGAGCCCGAGAAAGATGCGGCCTTGCTTCGCCGCAATGTGCAATGGCTTGAAGAATCGCAAAAGCGCGACGCACGCAACCGTGGCATGTGGGCGTATCCGCTGGGACCAGGGGACAACTCGAATTCGCAATTCGCAATTCTGGCGATGTACGAAGCGCAACGAGCGGGCATTGCAGTTGGTACCACGAATCTGCGCGCGGCACTTGCCTACTGGCACGCCGCGCAAAACTCGGATGGGTCGTGGGGTTATCAGCCCGGGCATGAGGGGACCGGCAGCATGACCTGTGCCGGTATCGGCGCGGTGGCGCTGACGCTCGATATTCTGGAAGAAGGAGATGCAACGGTCGAAGGAAATCGCGTCCGCTGCTGCCGGCCGCAGCGCAATTTGCCGTCGATCGATCGGGCCCTGGAGTGGCTGGCCCGCCATTTCTCGGTCCGCAGCAACCCGAATAATGGCATGTGGCCCCTGTACTACCTGTATGGCCTGGAGCGTGCGGGTCGCTTGACGAATCAGCGCTTTATCGGCCGGCACGATTGGTATCGCGAGGGGTCCGAGGCGCTCATCGGGCAACAGGACCGTGTATCGGGTGCGTGGATCGAACGTGGGCTGGGCGAGCGCAATGCCAACATCGGCACCAGTTTCGCGCTATTGTTTCTGGCCAAAGGGCGGCGACCAGTCGTCGTGGCGAAGCTCAAGCACCATCCCGAGGATGATTGGAATCATCATCGCAAGGATCTGGCGCATGTCGTCGCCTATGCGGAGAAACGTTGGAAGCGCGACCTGACCTGGCAGATCATCGATCTCGACGCGGCGGTCGAAGACCTCTTGGAAGCGCCGGTGTTATATCTTGGCGGCGAGCTCGCGCCTGAGGTCAGCGACGACCAATGCCACATGCTGCGCGACTACGTGAATCGCGGCGGCTTCATTTTCGCCGACGCCGTGTGCGAAGGCCAGGACTTCGACCGCGGTTTCCGCGCGCTGATGGAGCGCGTCTTTCCCGAGCCCGATTTCAAGCTGCGCCTGCTGCCTCCTGAGCATCCCATCTGGTCGGCCGAGGAGCCTGTCGATGCGAAATTTCAACGCTCGCTGTGGGGTATCGATCTCGGCTGCCGCACCTGCGTGGCATATTGTCCCGAGAACTTGTCGTGCTACTGGGAATTGGCGCGCCCTCATCGCGAGAAGAAATATCCAGCCGAGATCGAAGGACGCGTCGACGCCGCTAAGAAAATCGGCGTCAACGTGCTGGCCTACGCCACCAATCGCGATCCCAAATACAAGCTCGACCTGCCGCAGTTAGCCGGCGCTGGACCTCAGGAAGCCTTCCAGCGCGCCAAAGTTTACGTCGCCACGGTCAAGCACACTGGTGGTGGGCACCTAGCCCCGCTGGCGCTACCGAATCTGCTGCGCTATCTCTCCGGCGAGTTAGGCATCCGCGCGAACACTGACGAACGCGAGCTCGGGCTGGCCGAGGATCGCGTGTTCGAATTCCCCATCCTCTTTATGCACGGGCGCGACAAATTCGCCTTAAGCGAATTGGAGCGCAGCAAGCTGAAGACGTATCTGGAACGAGGGGGAGTACTGTTCGCTGACGCGATCTGTACGAGCGAATTGTTTGCCAATTCCTTTCGCCAAGAGATGGCGACTATTTTCCCAGAGCACCCGCTGGAAAAGATCCCCTCGGACGATTCTCTGTTCACGCCAAAATATGGCGGCTTCAACCTGCCGAAAGTGGGACGTCGCGAGGCGCTCGCTGCGGAAGGCCCCGCAGCACCCAAGTCGATCGTTCGCGAGGTCGAGCCGGACTTGGAAGGCGTGCGATTGGGAGACCGTTACGCCGTGGTCTTCTCGCGCTTCGATCTGAGCTGCGCACTGGAGAAGCATGAGACTGTCGAGTGCCTGGGCTATACCGCAGACTCGGCAGCGCGGATTGGTCTGAATGTGCTGCTGTATGCACTCGAACAGTAGCGCGACGTGAAACTGCAATAAGTCTCGACCGGCCCGGAGCCCGCGGCGATTTGCACGATTCGCCTTTGATCAGGGGGTCATCCAAAGAGATCCCCTCAGATGACGGGCGCCTTTCGCACGGGGCATCGCCTTGAATTGCGACTCCTGCGACGGGCGGTTAGCATACAGCAGTGTTGGCCAATGGTTTCGCGTGCAGTTTCTTCCGTCGTTCACCAATGCAGAGTTTGCCATGACGCATTCGTCCTTCACACGTCGAGAGTTCCTTCACCGGGCGGCATTGGCTGGCACTGGCATCGCCGCCGTTAGCGCCGCTCCCAAGCTGTTGCTGGCCGCCCCGCGTTCGCCGAATGAAAAGCTCAATATCGGCGTCGTTGGCGTGGCGGCCCAAGGTGCGTACAACCTGGGCAACGTGGCTACGGAGAATATCGTCGCACTGTGCGACATCGACGAACAACGCCTAGGCGTCGCCGCCGAGAAGTTTCCCGCGGCAAAGAAATATGCCGACTATCGGCGGATGTTGGATCAGCCCGATCTCGACGCGGTGGTCGTCGCCACGCCCGATCATTCGCATGCAATCCCGGTCGTGTGGGCGCTGAAGCGCGGGCTAGATGTCTACTGCGAAAAGCCGTTGGCGCACTCTGTATACGAGGTTCGCCAGATTCGCGATTGGGCCGCGCGGAAAAAAGCCGTCACGCAAATGGGCACGCAGATCCACGCCGGCGATAATTACCGCCGCGTCGTCGAACTGGTACAAGCCGGCGCACTCGGCAAGATCAATCGCGTCCATGTTTGGAAAGATGGCGACTCGCGCATCGGCAATGGCAAACGCGTTAAGGACGGGACTCCACCGTCGTACGTCGACTACGACCTATGGATCGGGCCCGCCCCGATGCGGCCGTTCGATGCGTCGCACTTCCATTTCAATTGGCGCTACTGGTGGGACTTCGGCGGCGGCACCCTGGGAGACTTTGGCTGTCACTTTATGGACCTACCCTTCTGGGCTCTAGGGCTGCGCTATCCGACCAGCGTCGAGGCCAAAGGCGAGATCACCTACACCGGCGACAACGACGTGCCCGACAACATGCAGGTCGACTATCAATTTCCCGCACGCGGCGACCAGCCGCCTGTGCAACTCACGTGGTATCACGGAAAGTGGCGGCCCGAGGGTGCCGAGGCCTATGGCAAGGCGAACGCGGTGCTGTTTGAAGGTGAACGCGGCCGGTTGCTGGCCGACTACGGTACGCACAAGCTGTTTCTCGAGCCGGGGATTTCGGCAGATACTCCCCCGCAGACGATTCCAGCCTCGATCGGGCATCATCAGGAATGGATTCAGGCCTGCAAGACCCGTGGCGAAACCACCTGCAACTTCGACTACTCGGGTGCGCTGGCCGAAGCAGTGCTATTGGGCAACGTGTCGTATCGCGCCGGCGGCAAGCGTTTGGACTGGGATGCCGAACGTTTGAAGGCCACCAACTGCCCCGAGGCTGACAATTTCTTACAGCGCGAGTATCGACCCGGCTGGACGTTGTAAGCCGCTAGCTCCGGGTGATGCGCCGTCTGCGGCGCGTGCAGGGCATGTGATATTTTGTTGCCCGGAGATACCTTGGTGCTACGCGCACCTCACACAAATTCACGGGAGATGTCATGCAGATCAAGGGTGCCGCGTTCCTGGTTACCGGCGGCGGTTCGGGCTTGGGGGCGGCCACGGTCTGCGAAATCGTTTCTGCTGGGGGGAACGCCGTAATCGCGGACGTCAATGAACCGGTGGGCCGCGCATTGGCCGCGGAACTGGGTGACGCGGCACGCTTCGTTAAAACCGACGTTACTGATGAGGCTAGCGTACGTGCTGCTGTGGCCGAGGCCGCAGGCGCGTACGGTGGACTGCGCGGAGCGGTTAATTGTGCCGGCATCGGAATCGCCTCCCGCGTGTTAGGCAAGGACGGGCCGCATGATCTTGCGATGTTCGCACGCGTGGTGTGGATCAACCTGATCGGTACGTTCAACGTCATCCGCCTGGCGGCAGCTGCGATTTCCGAACAGCCACCATTGGCCGACGGCGAGCGCGGCGTAATTGTGAATACGGCCAGCGTCGCCGCCTTCGACGGGCAGATCGGCCAGGCGGCCTACTCCGCCTCAAAAGGGGGCGTGGTGGGCATGACGCTGCCTATCGCTCGCGAGTTGGCCCGCGTCGGAATCCGCGTGCTGACGATCGCGCCAGGGCTGTTCGATACGCCGATGATGGCGGCGTTGCCGGAAGAGGCCAAAGCGTCGTTGGGCCTGCAGGTTCCGTTCCCACCACGGCTGGGCCAACCGAACGAGTTCGCGGCCCTGGTGCGGCACATGGTCGAGAACAGCATGCTCAACGGCGAGACAGTCCGTCTCGACGGCGCCATTCGGATGGCACCCAAATAGAACGCGTGTCTCGGGTCCCCCCATGCAAAGTCGGCCAGCTTGGCCGTGCAGAGCAGCATCACAGACGGTGCGGGGGCCTATGTCAGCAGCTTGCCTTGGCTCGCTCGGTCAGTTTAGCCACAACTTCGCCGAACTGCTTGCGCACTTCGGTGTAGCCGGCTACGGTTTTCTTTCCCGGCGCACGGACATAGTCGAGGATGATTTTCTCGGCTGCTACGAATTCGTCCGCAACTTCGGCCACGGCCGTGGCGATGCCAAGCGGAATGCTGGTTACGCCGTTGGTATCGCCATGTAATAGGTCCCCTTGCGAGACCATCAGCCCGCCCACGCGCACTGGCAATCCCAGGTGCAGCATGTGGCAATAGCCGTGCGAACAAATCGTGCTGCCGGTGAAGACCGGATAGCCGATCGCGCGAACCTGGTCCAAGTCGCGTCCGCCGCCGCTGGTCACCAGGCCCACCGAACCGTAGGCCTGATAAGTGGAGCACATGATCTCGCCGAACGTAGCAGCGACGGCCGGATCGTCGAGATCCTGAAAAACCACCACGGCCGGTCCTGGCAAGTCAGCAAACAGGGCCAGTTGCTTCTCGATCGAGCCGTAAGCGTCTCCGCCCGCCGGTGCGGCATCACTGCGGAACGCTGTCGTGCAGGCAAATCCAACCATCGGCGGCATTTCGGGAAAGCACGAGCGAATCCGTCCGTCCATGTAGCCGCGATTACGGGGTATCGCGTCGAAAAGCTCGATGACGTTACAAATCGTCGGCGTGTCGAACTTCTGCAGCTTATCGAGCGTCGCTTGTGTAATCGGCATCAGAAATTACCTGTACTTTGAATAGAACGCATCATTCACACGCCACGGGCCGCAGCACGAACCAACGTCCAACAAAAAAGCTGGGCTGGCAGCCAAGCTACCAACCCAGCGTTCTGAGTCAAGCGAACTCGTTTCCAGGCTTGCGCTCTCGTTAGGAGCGAGGCCTCGCGCTGGGACTTTCGGCTCGTTACGACAAATGGCCAGTGGCCGATCGCCGGCGTCGACAATGAGCTTTAGATGTCATAGTACAGGCAAAACTCGTAGGGATGCGGACGCAACCGCATGGCGTCAACCTCTTTTTCCGTCTTGTAATGGATCCAAGTACTCACCACATCCTCGGTGAACACATCGCCGCGGAGCATGAACTCGTGATCCGATTTGAGTGCGCTTAGCGCCTCGTCCAGGGCACCCGGCGTCTTGGGCACCTTGGCCAACTCCTCCGGAGCGAGGTCGTAGATATCCTTGTCGAGCGGATCGCCCGGATTGATCTTATTCTGGATGCCGTCGATGACCGCCATCAACATGGCCGAGAAGGCCAGGTACGGATTGCAGCTAGGATCGGGGCAGCGGAACTCGACACGTTTGGCCTTGGGGCTGGCGCTGTACATCGGAATGCGGCACGACGCCGACCGATTGCGTTGCGAGTAGGCCAAGTTCACCGGAGCCTCGTAACCCGGCACCAAGCGCTTGTAGCTGTTGGTCGTTGGGTTGCTGAAGGCCAAAATCGCCGGGGCATGCTTCAAAAGCCCACCGATGGCGTGCAGGGCCATCTCGCTCAGGCCCGCGTACCCGCTTCCCGCGAACAAGGGCTCGCTCCCTTTCCACAGCGAAATATGCGTGTGCATGCCGGAGCCATTGTCGCCGTAAAGCGGCTTGGGCATGAAGGTGACGGTCTTGTTGTGCTTCTTGGCCACGTTCTTGATGATGTACTTGTACATGCACATCTGGTCAGCCATTTTGACCAGGTTCTGGAAGCGCAGGTCGATCTCGCATTGACCGGCCGTAGCCACTTCGTGGTGCTGTGCTTCAACGTCCATGCCGCAGTCGATCATCGTCTGCATCATCTCGTTGCGGATGTCCATCAATTGATCCGCTGGCGGCACCGGGAAATAACCTTCCTTGTGACGCAGCTTGTACCCCAGGTTCGGACTTTCAACCCGGCCGCGGTTCCATTCCCCCTCGATGCTATCCAGATGGTAATAGGCTTCGTTCGCGCGGGAGTCGAAACGCACGTCGTCGAAGACGAAAAACTCGGCCTCGGGGCCGATATAGCAAGTGTCGGCAATGCCCGTGCTCTTCAAATAGTTGACGGCTTTGCGGGCCACGTTGCGCGGATCGCGCGAGTAATCCTCGCGCGTGATCGGATCCTGGATATTGCAAATCATCGACAGCGTCGGCAGCGTCGTGAACGGATCCAGCACAGCCGTCTCGGGTTGCGGCACCAGGATCATGTCGCTTTCGTTGATCGCTTGCCAGCCTCGGATGCTGGAGCCGTCGAATCCGAGACCATCTTCAAAGACGTCTTCGTCCAGCTTGTTCACCGGGATGGTGAAATGCTGCCAGATCCCTGGAAAGTCCATGAAGCGCAGATCGATCGCTTTGACGTTTTTCTCACGACAAAGTGCCAAAACTTCTTTTGGTTTCACGGTGGCTCCTTTCGCTCACAAATAAACCCAGAAAGAACGTTAAATCTCGCCCAGAGATTCTTCCTCCGCGGCTCGCTTTCGCGAGCGCCAGACGGCGTCTCGGGCTGAGAAGTAAAAAGCTGCAAAACGCAAACCAGTTGCCATTCCGTCGGCGGAACCCGAATGATAGGAGCTAATTTGCTGTTTGCAATTCGCCGCGAAGGAATTCCGCAAAAATTCGGCACCACGATTCTGCCCAACTTTTGCGCAAATGATGGCACTCCGGATGGCAAACGCCTAGTCGGCACCGCAGATGATTAGCGCGCCTCTACTTCGCCAGGGCGACGGCTTGTCGCGGCCGCCGATGGCACGGCGCCGTTTCCGCTAGCATGCGGGGACGCGTTAGAGGTGACCCGGCCTCCTATCGATGGCAGCTCCGTTGTGCCCTCGCGCCAGCGCCACCAAAGTGCCAAAAACGCAGGGACCAGCACCGGCCGAACCACCACAGTGTCTAACAGGACTCCCAGCGACAGAGCGAACCCCAGTTCCACGATCCCTCGCAGCGTTCCGGTCAGCATCGAAACAAAGCTGCCGGCCATAATCACGCCGCAGCTGGTGATGATCCCGCCGGTCCGTATTACAGCCACCCGCAAACCCGCCAATAACCCGCGCCGCTGCTGCTCTTCCAGCACGCGGCTGATCAAGTAAATATTGTAATCCTCGCCGATGGCCACCAGGATCACAAACAAGAACAAAGGCACTTTCCAATCCAGGCCATCGAAGTCGACATAGACCCAACGGAAAACTAGCTTCGTCGTGCCAAGCGTCACGTAGTAACTGAACAACACCGACAGCACGAGATAGATCGAAATCAAAGGCCGTCGCACCAGGGCAATCAGCACGAAATACACGGCCAGCAGCACCAGCCGCTCGATCAACTGCTGGTCGCTTTGCGTGACGCCGCGCAAATCGCGTGTGCCGGCCGTGGGCCCGGTGTGGTCGAACTCGGCATCACGCCAGTAACTTTCAGGATCGTGCGACAGTTCTTGTAAATGACCGTCAATCACATCGACCAGGTTGGCTGCCTCGCGCGAGAATGGTTCGTAGCGCGTGACAACGTCAAGTCGCGTGACTTGCCCACGCAACTCGGGCACTTGCGTCAGGTACAGGGCCTGCGTGCGAGGATGCTTGCGGCTGGCGAGCTTGCGGCGCCCAGCCGCCGTCAGCGGCGTGCTGCCGGAGCCGGGCTTGTCCCCCAGCGGCTCGGTAACGCTGCGCACGCTGACAATGCCGTCCACGTTGTAGAGTTGTTTGGTGAGCAGGGCAATTTCCCGCTCTCCCTCAACCGTGTCGAACGCGCCGTTCTTGCTGTAGACCAGCACGGTGATCGGTCCGGTCTCGCCCGCCGAAAAGTGCTCGCGCAACAGCTTCGTGCCCACCACACTAGCACGCTCGGGCGGTAATTCGCGAATCAAATCGTAACTGATCGGCACGTCGTGCCAACCCGCGTAGGCCAACGGAGACAGAACAACGACGCTCACCAAAAGGATCGTCGCCGGCCGGGCGATGATCACGCGACTAAGCCGGTCCCAGAATCCACCGTCTGTTTCATCACTGGAAGTGTTTTCCAGCGGCGGCTTAGTCTGTAAGTGAAACGGCCAGAAAACCAATCGCCCGGTGGCCATCAAAATGGCGGGCGCTAGGGTCAGGCAGGCCAGCAAAGTTACGGCCAGACACAATGCGATGGTTGGTCCACTGTTTGAGAATTTACCGAAGTCGGCAAAGAACATCATGCCCAGCCCTACGATGGCCGTCAGCCCGCTGGCTAATACCGCTTCACCGATATGCTCGACAGCGGTGGCCACCGCCTGGCGGCGATCGAGCCCCCGTTCGACCTCTTCGCGAAAGCGTGAGATCAGAAACAGGCAATAGTCCGTGCCCGATCCGAACAAAACGACGATGATAAAAATCTTGGTCGTCTTGAACACTTTGTAGTGGCACCACTCGAAATCGGGCAGCGTGCCGAGCTGCGTCAACATGGCCACCAGGTCCATCGAGATGACCACCGACACGACAATGGCCGCCAAGGGAATGATGGTTAGCAAGGGCGCGCGATAGACGATCAGCAAAATCGCCACCACCAGTAAGACGGTCGCTTTCTCGATGTTTTTGATACTGTCGTTGGCCGCGGCCAGCATATCGCCGCCGACGGCGGCCGATCCGCTAATGCGTACTTTCAGCCCCGTCGGAAAATCGCTCTCCTGACGCGCCGCCTCGACCATCTGTTCGACGCGTGCCAGGCTCTCGATATTCGCGAAGGTCATGAACTCGCGGTTCAAGTTGACCATCACCAGTGCCGCCTGACCGTCAGCACTCAAGAGCCGGCGGCCAATCACTTCGGCCTTTGGCGTCACCACACTAACGACTGGCAGGCCATGACCCTCGTCCTCGGTAAACCATTCGGCGAGGCGTTCGACCGCACGGCGATCTTCCCCCGTTAGTCCCGAGTCACGCTCGAAGACCAGCACGAACTGGCTCCGCGAGCGGTTATTGGGAAAGGCCTCGGCCATCAAGCGCTCGCCGCGGACGGTGGTCATGCGGTCGGGCAGGTAGGCCAGGTCACCGTCGTTGGTTACCGAGTCCCAGCTGGGCGCGAACCAGCCGATGGCCGGCACCAACGCCACCCAGGCGACGATAATCGCCATCCAATAACGCGCCACGAACTCGCCGAGTCTTTTGTACATCGAGAAGTAAGGACGAGTTTCGCCGGCGGAGGTAATGAGGAAACGGCTCGACTTCTGATACGCCCTCAGTCGATCCTACCCGGTTCAAGGCCGCAGTCCAGTACACAATAATCTCTGGGGCTGGCGAGCCGTGGGACAGACCGTCACGCTGAGCGTTTGTTTCCGTAAGAATAATCTAGCCATCGCCCAAAGTGCGCCACACCTTGCCCAACCGGAGTTATTGCTCCTGATGGCATCCACCCGGGACGGCACCCTAACTGGCTGGCCAAGGCGAATTTGGTATACATGGTCGCAATCGACCTGGGCGATTTTATGATCGAACTAGCCCCTGCGGTTTTGCACGGTGGGCGTTTCTCAGGAACGAAGTCGCTTCGCACCCAATCCCCTTGAGCCACAACGATGTCCGCCGCACTTCGCCAACGTTTGTTTGACGAGCTCGATCGAATGGTCCTGATCGACCCGCATACACACATCAATCCTCATGCGCCGGCTGCGACGACGTTAGCCGACGTGCTGGGTTATCACTACTACACCGAGCTCGCACATTCGGCCGGCATGCCCAAGGCGAGAATCGAAGAGCCAGGCCTCGACCTGAAGGAGAAAGTCTGCCGCCTGGTCGAATGTCTGGCCCCCTTGGATAACACGATCCAATACAGTTGGCTGATGGAGATGGCCCGCGCGCTATTCGACTTTCGTGACGAACGCGTCACGCTGGCGAACTGGGAGGTGCTCTATGACACGGCCGCGGCGCGGATGCAATCTTCCGATTGGGCCGCACAGGTATTGGCCAAGAGCCGCCTGGAAGCCGTTTTCCTTACTAACGATTTCGACGATCCGCTCGCCGGGTTCGACACGCGCGTTTATATCCCCTGTTTGCGAACTGACGACCTGGTGTTTCACCTTGGCAAGCCCGAGGTGCGGGCCCGGCTGGAAAAAGCATCCGGCGTCTCGGTGAACTCCGCGGCGCAGTTGCGGCAGGCAGTGGGCCAGCGGTTCGAGCATTTCAAACATCACGGGGCCAGAGCCTGCGCTATCTCGTTACCGCCGGACTTTGCCCCCACGCGAGTTAGCACGAGCTCCGCCGACACGGCCCTGGCGGCGCTCGGTAAACAAGGCGTTGCGGCGTCGGTTGAACATCGGCGCGATGCCGCAAACTACGTTTTCTGGACCCTGGCAGAGTATTGCGCGGATTTCCATTTGCCCTTCGATCTGATGATTGGCGTCAATCGCGCCGTCTACCAGGCCGGCGTTTTTCGGGGACAAGACCTGTATGACAGCCGCGTCTCTTTGATTCAATACCGCGAGCTTTTCAACGCGTTTCCCCAGGTCGTGTTTCCGATTTCGGTGCTGGCCAGCGTGACAAATCAGGAACTGGTCAGCTATAGCTGGATCTTTCCCAACGTGGTCACCAACGGGCATTGGTGGTATTCCAACACGCCCACCTATATCGAACACGACGCCGCGGCGAGGCTCGAAGCGGTGCCGCGTACCAAGCAGATCGGCTACTACAGCGACATGTACAAGCTGGAGTTCGCTTTGCCAAAATTCGCCATGTACAAGCGCATCCTGGCAAAGATTCTCGCCGAACGATATTGCGTCGACCGTGGTTGGAGCGAGGGCCGGGCCTTGGAACTAGGCCGGCAGGTGTTGCGCGGGAACGTCGAGACGATTTTTTTCGACGCCAAGTAGCATTACGTCGGGCAGCACCAAGCGGATCCGACGCTAGTTATCCGCGCCACATCTGGCTGAAGGGCATATCCGCGACGGGCATCCGTTACGCCTTGACCAACTCTACGCAGATGCCGCCGGCGCGGAAGATCTTGTGCATCCGCGAGAACCAAAGTTCCTTGTTCCACACTAGGCCTAGGTCCTGGCAGGTATTGTACAACTCCTGGCGATTGTACGTGCGGCAGCACCACAAACGGCTCGTCCATGCGCCCGAGAAACTATCTTCGGTCGCCAGCAACAGCATCTTCGCCCCGGGACGCATCACGCGTGCCAGTTCTGCCAAGCCGCTGCGCGCCTCGGGCAGATGTTCGAGCACGTAACCGCAGGTGATGCAATCGAACGACTCATTGGCAAACGGTAAACGCGTCAGGTCGGCCACTAGGTGGCGCGGGGCGTCGCTCTTGAGACGATTCCGCGCACGTCGCAGCATCTCGAACGACAGATCAAAGCAGGTAAGATGCGCGTCTTCGTCGGCGTACTTCAATAGATGCTTGGCAATCTGGCCGGCGCCGCTTCCCACGTCGAGAATCTGCTTCGCCCCGCGCAAATCGAACTTTCGCTCGCGCAGCAGGCGATCTCCCAGCGCCATATGACCGGAAAGCAGACTGGCAGTAGCCAATAGCGCGCCCTGCGGTCCATCGTAGACGTCGCGCACCTTCTCACGGTACTCTTCGTAACTAACCCGACGAATCAGGTCGTTCTCGACGATCTTGTTGATGGCGTTCTTAAGCGGCCGCGCGGACTGCTTTTTTTGGCGCCTGCGCAACGACGTTTTGGTGATCATGTGGGTCCCAGTGTCGCAAATCCCAGGGCGCCGTCGTCTGGGCAATAGGCAGGACGCAAACTATAGGTAAGCTCGACGATTGTAGATATACCACTCACACAACAGAATTGCCAAGGCCCCCAACAGAATCCACTTCCAGCCATCGCGGCGAGCCGGCTCCCAACCTTGACCGCTGGCGACCTCGTTGTGACCGATCTTCAATACGCGATCTGGCACGATCTTGATGTCGCTTTCGCTCGGATCGAACAAGTTTACCGCAAAAGCGTCAACTGCGGCACGCCCTTCGCGCACCTGATACAACCCGACCCGGTTGATCCCTGCAAAATGGAAAATATTATGCTTGTCCCGCGCCACATCGACCGCTGCCGCGTCGGGGCCAGGAGGCACGATCGTCAATTGCTGGGCGTCGGTGCTTGGTCGCAGTGCGATTGGGTGGCCTGGCAGAACTGTAGCGGTATTACGGACTTCGCGGTTCCCGCCCAAATATCCCAGCATATTGAGAACAAAAACCGGAAAACTTGGGCGCACCGGCCAGTTCGTGCCAATGCGGTCCTCGCCGACCAACTCGAAGCCGGTCACCACGTCCTCGAATCCCGCGCGAGGTGCAACCGACATGAGCGGCCCGGCCGTCGAGTCAATCAACACTGTGCCACCTTGCGGCGGCGCTAGGGGACGGGCCTCTATCACCAATACGTCGGACATATCGAGCCACTGCATCAGCGGATGAGCGCGATTAATATCGATGATCTGCGGTACGCTCACCAGGTCTTTCTGCCGCCAGGCATCTCCCGGCGGCAGCGTGCCGATATACAGAGTGTTCGTTTGCGGAGCCTCTTCGGGACGACAGCGATCGTAAATCACCATGTCCCAGGCCCCCGTGGCCGCCGCCTGCCGATACTGGGGAGTGGTAAGAAAATCTGGCCCCTTTTGGGTAACCTCGGCAGCCTCCCGCGCGCGTTCGGTTCGCAGAGCAGTCTGCAACGGCTCGTTGCCGGGCGTGACCAGCAGCACGCGGCTACGTCGCGGCGAATGCACCACGGTCCAGGCATTATTGTCGACGGCCAGATCATCGGAGTGCGCCAGCCGCAACTCCAGCGCGCCCTCGGTTACGTGTTCCAGGTCGAAGCTGACTCCTGTCGATTTGCCCGCTGGAATGGTCACCCCTTGCGCGTCGATCAATTCTTCAGCGAGTCGCAATTCTACGTCCAACTTCACATCGCGCAGGCCGCTATTCTCCAGGCGCGCAAAGGCCTGAATCTTCTCGGCGTCGGTTTCGTTGCGGGCGGTACTAAAGGCCACGATGGCTACATTGGCTGCCTCGGGCGAACCGATCCACACCGGGGGTGTCGGCTCCAGATTGCCCAACGAGAATTCTGTATCGTTGGCAAAATTGCCATCGCTGAAGAAAAACAATTGCGCCGGCAAAGCCTCGGCCACCTGCGTATCGCGAATATCGGTGGCGCTGCGCCCCGGATTGGCGAGCACGCTGGCGACGCGCAACGCTTCGCTAATCGAAGTCGGCTTGTCGGTAGGTTGGATCAACTCCAGCCGCCGCCGCAATTCGCCGCGATTGTCGGTAAACATCTGCTCCACGCGGGCGGCGTCCGAAAAGCTGACGATCATTGCCACGTCGCCCGAGCGCATCTGATCGATCAACTCTCGCACCCGCGTCTTGGCTTCATCCAGCCGCGTGGGTAACACGTCCGTGGCCCCCATGCTTGCCGAATTGTCGACCAGGAAGATCAACCGATCGCGCGTAAACTGCGAGCCTTGCCAGGCCGGCCGCAACAGTACTAACGCCAACAGAGCCAGCATCAACAGCTGCAAGAGCAGCAGCAAACTCTGCCGCAGCCGCTGCCAAATGCTGTTCACGTGCAAGTCTTCGATCGACTTGTGCCAGAGGTATGTGCTGGGCACTTCCAGTGGCTGCCGCTTGAGCTTGAGAAAGTACAGCGCAATGATCGCCGGCGGCACGAGCCCCAACAGGCCCCATTGCCACGGCGAAAGCATATTGGACCACTCGGGCATCATCGCAGCAGTCCCCGCTCGCGCAGATAACCGGTCACCAACTGATCCACAGGCTGGCTGCTGCGCGCCAGCAGATAACCCATGCCGCGCCGCGTGCAAAATTCTTGCAAGCCAGAGACAAACGCCGCGAGTGTCTGCTTGTACCGCTTGAGCAGCGGAATGCTGACCGAAATCTCGGTCTCATCCTCGTCTTCGCAATCGATCAACCGCAAGTCCCCCTTGATGTCGGGTTCGACTTCTTCCTCGGCCAGAATCTGCACGATGTAGGGATCCATCCGCTGCGCCATCAGATAGCGTAGCCCCTCTTCGTAGCCGTTCTTGTCCATCATGTCGCTGATCAATACGACGATCCCACGCCCCGAGTTGCGCAGGCAGAAGTTTTTGATGCCGGTCGCCAGCGACACGGTCTCGGTGGGCTGAATGCCGTTCAAGTAATCGAGCATCCGCCATACGCTCTGCCGGCCGCGCAATGAGGGGCCAGGCTGGGCAACAGGCTGGCCGAGTGTTTCGATCTTTACCCGGTCCGAGCGGATGAGCCCGATAAACCCCAGCGCCGCTGCCAGACGTTTGGCGAACTCCAGTTTGGTCGGGCTGCCGAAGTTCATGGACTCGCTGGTGTCGACCAACGCGTAAAAATGTAGATCCTCCTCTTCCAGAAACAGCTTCAGGAACAAGCGATCGAGCCGTGCGTAGGTATTCCAATCGACAAACCGCAGGTCGTCCCCCGGAACATAGTTGCGAAAATCCGCGAATTCGACACTTTGCCCCTTGCGCAAGCTGCGTCGCTCGCCTTTGATGCGGCCGCGAAAAATCTTGCGGCTCACCAGTTCCAGCCGCTCGAGCTGGGCGAGCAGTTCAGGACTCAAAAGCGGGACGTCGGCCGTAGACATGGTTGGTTGCTTCTCGTTATTCATGCATCAGGGACGTTTCGTCGACAGCACGCTGTAGAACTATTAAGCGGCCGCGGACTCCTCCGACTTCTCTGGCACGGCTTCCAGCAGGTCGAGCAAGATCTTGTCGCTCGTGATTCCTTCGGCCTGCGCCTCGAAATTCGGAATCACGCGGTGTCGCATGGCCGCCAGGTAGGTGCGACGCACGTCCTCGAAGCTAACGTTGTAGCGGCGTTCCAGCAAAGCCCGCATCTTCGACGCCAGCGCCAGCGATTGGGCACCGCGCGGGCTCGCGCCCCAGCGTAGATACTTGTTGGTCGCCGGGAACGCGAACGGACTTTCGGGATGCGTGGCTAGTGTCAGGCGGACGATGTAATCTTGCACGTGAGGTGCCAAGACCACTTCGCGGATCAGCTTCTGCCAGCGGATGATTTCGCTGCCGTCCATGACCTTAATCGGTCGCACGTCGACTCCGCGCGTCGTGCGGTCGATGATCGTGGCCAGTTCTGCGCGGTTCGAGTAGCCCACCACGAGCTTGAAGAAGAAGCGGTCTAATTGCGCCTCTGGGAGTGGATACGTTCCTTCCTGCTCGATCGGGTTCTGGGTGGCCAGCACGAAGAAGGGCTTTTCGAGCACGTAGCGGTGCCCCGCCGCCGTGACGGTTCCCTCCTGCATCGTTTCCAGCATCGCAGACTGCGTCTTGGGCGTGGCACGATTGATTTCGTCAGCTAGGCAGATCTGCGTGAAGATGGGGCCCTTTTGGAACTCGAAAACCCGTTTTCCATCGGGCGCTTCGACCACCATGTTTGTGCCCAGGATGTCGGCCGGCATTAGGTCGGGCGTGAATTGGATGCGCGAAAAGTCCAGGTCGAGCACCTCGGCGAGTGTTCGCACGAGCAACGTTTTTCCCAACCCGGGGACCCCTTCCAACAGGCAATGTCCGCCGACGAAGAGGCAGGTTAGCACTCCGTCGACAATCTCGTCGTGGCCGACGATGACGCGGCCCAACTGCTCGCGCACGGCGCGGAAGCGATTCAGAAACTCCTCACTCTGCTTTTCCATCGACTCGCCCATACTCATGCGCGCGGTTCCTTGTGCTGTGAAAATGGCCGCAGATCATTCCTCCACGGCCGGCAGGATGACGTGTTGTTTATGATCTGTTCACCCGAATCGAGTATTGCTCTTCATGTTCCGGATTCATTTTTTTGGCTCCGGCCGCTATTCGTTTCCCTTGTCGCGATCTTCCCACACTTTCTTCTTGGCCTTCAACAATCGGCTGGTGTAACTTTCTTCTTCCTTGGGCTTGGCGGCCGATGGTGGCGGCTGGACCGGCCGGGCGGGTTTTGAATCGCTCGCGGTCGGTTGATCGAGCACCGACGTATCTTGCGCGACTTCCGGTGCCGGTTCGAAGCGGGCCGTCGAACGTTGTTGATCGAGTTGCTCGACGACTTCGGCCTTGCGACTGCGCAGTCGCTCCATGTATTCGGTCGATTCCGGCACCGGTTCGCGGCGGAGCAATCGATCGCGCAGCCGGCCGGCCACTCGCGGTGCCCACGCCCAGCTTATGGTCACGCGACGGATAAACACATCAAAAAAGAATAGGCATCCGGCCGCCAAGACCAGCAGATGCCAGATGTCTTGGCTGTTGGTAGCTGCCGGCAAATCGCGTCGAAAGCTATTGATGGCCAACAGATTCTCAATGCCGCCACTGTCGAGCGTACCCTCGATAACTTGTCCTGGTTCCCCTCCCTTGGGCGACATCTCGGCCAGCGTCGTGAGAAGCCCCAGGTCGGGCTCGCGATCCGCGAATTCAGCCGAATACGGAACGTTTACGCCCGTGCGAATAGCCGACATACCTCCGCCCGGATTGAGCATCATGAAGTAGCTACCGGCGTCCGCCGCGTCGAATTCTCCCACGTATCGGCCGGGCGCCGTCTGCGAAAGCGTTAACTCGCGAGGCTCGACGTCGGGGCCAATTACGTTTCCGCCCATGTCGAGAAAATTCAAAAACTCGTCGTCCTTGTCGAGCGCTGTGACGAATACCTTGACCTTGGTTCCTTCGACTTCCGTGGCCACGGTGAATTTGCCTTGATCGTTTACCGGGCGCATCGACCAGCGAACCAATTGGCTGAAGAACTTGTCGTAGTCAGGCCAGTTTTTCCATTGCTTGGCCCATCGTGCGCCGTCGTCGGTGGTAAAGGCCGCGGCCCGTCCCGAGCCGTAGGTCCAGGTAGCCAGAATCGTGGCATTGGCAGGATCAGGTGGTTCCGGCGAGAGGATCGCCAACTCGACGAGCGGGTTGCGCTTTATCGTCGTCCGCACAAAGCCCGTGATCGGCGGAAAACTGCCGATGCCGCTGGTGATCTCGTGGGGATAGGCAATCCTGGGTTGTACCCCGTTAGGGTTCTCATAAACCAACGGCTGTGCGACGCGTCGTGCCTCGCGCTGGAAAATCTTGGGGAGCGCCTGAGGGTTTTGTACGATGTAGTATTTGCCGCCGGTCTGTATCGCCAGTTTCTCGAGCTCGGGATTACCTGGCGCGCCGTGACAACCAACGGCCACCGTGGTGACGGTTACTTTGAGCGTCTTGAGCGAGTTGATAATTCCCTGCGTCGGCGCTGCGGGATCGCCATCGGAAATCACGATCATGTGCTTCACCGCGGCATCCGTCAGACCGCGAAATGCTGCCGCGGCCATTTGCAGACCCGGGTCGAACGCGGGCATGTCGCCGGGAATCATGCGATCGATATAGCCCAACATGCGCTCGCGGCGATCGCGGATCGGAATCATGCCTCCCCACAACCATTGCTCCATACCGTTCCAATACAGCAGCCCACAATAGTCTTCAGGCCCCAGCGCTTTGACGGCCTCTTTGGCGATGACCTTTTGCCAGTAATTGCCGTCGGCCAATTCCGAGGCGTGCATCGTGAGTGCGAGCGCGCCCTTAGGAATCACTTGCGTGCTTTTGATCTGGAAATCGACCGGCATAGCGGCTTCCAGTTCCGTGTTGGTCCAGCCCCCGGCGCCAAAACTGTTGGGTCCGCCCAGCATGACCAGGCCACTTCCCATCGTTTGCGTATTGCGGACCAGCATCTTGATCTGGTCGTCGCTGAAGTGCGTGATGCGGGTGGCGTCTTCGCCGCCCGAGCGGGGCACATTGGCCAGAATCACGGTGTCGTATTGCTGCAATTCGGAAAGATTGTTGAACAGCTGATTGCTGGGCTGCACCGTAACTTCCAGATTGTTCGCGCGCAGACGTTCGACCAACTCCTGGTTTTCGCCGCGGGCGTCGTGGCTTTCGATCAACAGCACCTGGCCGCTGCCGCGGACGTGCGTGAACGTCGTGGCGCGATTGTTCTGCGACATCGTGTCATCAGCTGGATCATCGGGAATGAACTGCGCCTCGTAGGTATAGAAATCGGGCTTGTCGATCTGTTGCCGTACCGTGAAAAAGTTCTTGCCTGGCTTCAGCTCGACGTGGTCGCTGCTTAGCTCGTGCGGCTGATCGTTGGTGCGCTCCGAGACAACCAAACGCCCCCCCACGATGCCGGACTCGCCGGGCCGTGCCTCGGTCGTGTTGTTGACCACCACGCGCAAGTCAAACGGCTGGCCCTTGCGCACGTCGGGGGGCATGGCAATCTTCTCGACGATGATCTCGCTGCGTGTGCCGTACTGCACCGGCAACACGTCGATGCCGATGCCGGCGTCGACCGCACCCCGAGCCTCGTCCAAGGCATCCCCCAGATTTTGATTGCCGTCGCTGATCACTACGATCCGTTTGGCGGCATCGTGGGGAAACGCCGCTTCGGCCAGCTTGATCGCCGCGGCAATGTTCGTGTAATCGGGATCGAGTTGGCTCTCGATCTTCCTGGGCATCTGCACGTTGTCGTCAAAAGGCGGGATCTCGATGGCCGGTTCACGACCAAAGACGATCACGCCCACCTGGTCGTCTTTTTGGCGATGCTCGCGAATGGCGGCATTGACGTAGTCGATCATCGCTTCGCGCTGGGCGCGGGGAATGCTCGACGATTGATCAACCAGGTAGACCACCGCCAGCCGCTCGTTGCGACGGACCATTTGCAATTCGGCCGCAGAGAGTATCAACAACAGCAAGACCAGGCTGCGAAGGCCGCAGACGAACCAGCGCCGCACACGCCCCAGTGCCGACAGGCTGCGAAAACCCCACCACCAGACGAGCGGGATCAATAGCAATAGCGCGAGATAGGCAGGTGCGTCGCAGCGGAATCCGTAGCCAAACATGCGTCAGGTCCGTCCCTAGCCCACCCGGCGTCAAAGTCCTGGCCGAACTGGCCTGTGCCCTACATCAGCACGCGTTGCACGCGATGATTATTCGTGTCGAGCACATATATCCGTCCCTTGCTGTCGCGCACCACGGCCCACGGATTGTGCAACTCTCCCGGTCCGCGTCCCTCGTGCCCCCAGCATCCCAACGACTCGCCAGCGCGTGTGAACTTCTGCACGCGGTGGTTTCCGTACTCGCAAATGTAAACGTTGCCGGCGTCATCGAATACCAGATCGTAAGGATAATAGAGCTCTCCCGGGGCCGCCCCCGCAGTGCCCCACATGAAAAGAAGCTTTCCTTCGGTGTCGAAAACCTGGATGCGATGGTTGCAAGCGTCGGTGACCCAGATGCGATCCTGCTCGTCGATGACCAGGTCTTGCGGGCGGGAAAACTGCCCGGGCTCCGCGCCGTGCCCACCCCATTGCAGCAAAAACGTGCCGTCAGGTGCCAGCTTTTGGATACGGTCGTACTCTCCATACTCCGAGATGTACATATTGCCTTGCCGGTCTTGCACAGCGTCGGTCACCCAGCCGAACTCTCCGGGGCCTGGCCCCTCGGTGCCGCCAATCTGCTCGAGCATTTCGCCCAGTTGCGAGTAGATCAAAACCCGAAAGTAATGCGTGTCGGCCACTAACACCCGCCCCTGGCGATCGATCGAGATGCCTGTCGGGCGTCCGTTCGTGTGAACAGGCGTCTGCCACGAGCGAATGAAGTCGCCATCCGGGTTGAACACCTGGATTCGGGCCGTCATGTCGACGATGTAAAGATGATCCTGATCGTCGATGGCCATGGCCCGCGGCTTTTGTAAACGGCCATCCGATATTCCACGGCGGCCCCAGACGACGTCCAGTTTGCCAATCGTATTGGTCGACTCGCCGCAGCCAGTGGCCAGCAAACAGGCGATCAGCAGCCAAGACCATAGAGGCCAAGCTACCTCGCGCCATGGTGGCTCACGCGGAACCGCCCCTTGCGTAGCCTCTGCTATGGTCGAGCATGCCAGTGACCAGCGTGCGGAATTTGCCATACGGATCAGGGTCACAGTGAAAGGCACGCTGCCACGGATCGCGCAGCGACAAGGCGCTCGATTACCCACTTTCGTTCCCACCCACCCCCCTGGCTTACCCTGCCGAAGGCGAGCAGGAACTTGTGCGGCGGTAACTGTTCATCGCCGGTTTCCATCGCGGAAACTGCCACGACCCTCCATGTTGGCGAAAAAGTGGCCCAAAGCAAGTAATCTTCCACCCGAATGGCAGCTTTTTGGACCCTTGACCGGCGATCACAACCACCCATATAGTAATGCGTTGCGCCGCAGGCTGCGGCGTAGTCCGCATTTTCCCGTCCGCCGCACGGGAAGTTTGTTCTCCGTTGCACTTGTAGTCTCGACCGCCAACCCACCATGCCCCCGGTCATTCTTGATCTTCGCAGCGCCGACGATTCGCGTGATTGCATACATCGCGCCGTGCAAGCATTGGCCGAGGGAAAGATCGTGGCGTTTCCTACCGAAACGGTCTACGGCTTGGCGGCTTCGGCCCTCTCAGAATCGGCAGTCGCGCGATTGATCGGCAGCAAAAACCGGGCGCCAGGACGTCCACTAGCCCTGGCTGTACGCAGCGCCGAAGAGGCCTTGGACTACGTACCCAATCTCAGTTCGCTGGGACAGAGATTAGCCCGCCGCTGCTGGCCGGGCCCCGTAACGCTGGTCGTCGAGGATCACCATCCCGATGGGCTGACACGTCAATTACCCGCGTCGGTGCAGACGGCCGTGGCTCCCGAAGGAACGATAGGATTTCGCGTACCGGCTCATCATGCCATCTTGGACGTGCTGCGCTTGCTGGCCGGGCCGATCGTGCTGACCAGTGCCAACCGCAGCGGCCAGCCTGACGCGACTACGGCTCAGGAAGTGGTGCAAGCCATCGGCGACGACGTCAACGTCGTACTGGACGACGGGCAGTCGCGCTATGGCCAGCCCTCGAGCGTAGTTCGCGTGTATGACGATCGTTTCGAGTTGCTTCGTCAGGGAGTCGTCTCGGAGCAGACACTCAAGCGGCTGGCTAGCGCCGTGGTGTTGTTCGTCTGTACCGGCAACACCTGCCGTAGCCCGATGGCCGAAGCCATATTCCGTCAAGCGATGGCCGAACGACTGAAGTGCCGCATGAACGAGTTGGAAGATCGCGGCGTGGTGGCCGTCTCGGCCGGCCTGGCCGCCATGATGGGTGGCCGCGCGAGCCCCGAGGCCGTGGTCGTGCTCAAGCGCTGGGGCATCGACCTGTCGACGCATGAAAGCCAACCCATGACCGAGCAATTACTCAAGCATGCAGATCTGACCTTGGTGATGACCAGGTCGCATCGACAGGCCATTCTTAACGAATGGCCTGATCTCGCTAACCGCGTGCAGCTCTTGGCGCGCAATGGCACTGACATTTCGGATCCCATTGGCGGTCCGCCCGAAATGTACGAGCGCTGCGCCGCGCAAATCAAAGCCGAAGTGGCCGAGTGGGCAAACGAGATAAAACTTTAACGAGGCGTCCGACAACCGTATGGCCCGTCGCGTCAATGTGACGCCGATAGTGCCCGTGCCGTAATTTCGCGTGCCAGCTTTGTGTGAACGCGGCCCGTCATGCGGCGCGATACAAAAGCTGGCTTATGGCACACTCAAGTGGGGATTAAGACATGAAGATTGCCGTCGGCAGCGACCACCGCGGATTTGCCGTCAAAGAGAACGTCGTCCAATTGCTGAAGCGGCTGGGACACGAGGTCTGTGATTGCGGAACGCACGACGCGAATAGCGTCGACTATCCGGACATTGCCGCTGTTGTAGCCCATCAGGTTAGCACGCGAGAGGTCGATCGCGGTATCTTGATCTGCGGCACGGGAATCGGCATGTGCATCGCCGCAAACAAATACCCGGGTGTCCGTGCGGCGCCGTGCCATGACGATCTGTCGGCCGAGATGAGCCGCCGCCATAACGATTTGAACTTGCTTTGTCTGTCGGCCGACATGCTGGGTGAGAAACTCATCGACCGCATGGTCGAAATCTGGCTGCGCACCGAGTTCGAAGGGGGCCGACACGCGCGTCGTGTGGAAAAAATCGCGCAGATCGAGGCCTCTCAGCCGGCCCATTGATCGCTGAGGCTCCGTGGCCGCGATATGGCGCGCCGTCTCGTTATTGCAAACGCGCATTCGCTATGGCACGGTTCCGCGCTGGAGTGCCGCAATAATACTGTCGACGTCGTAAACACATCCTCCCCAAGTACCACCGCTGGCACCCTGTAAGGCGGCCCACAGGCGTGTGTCGTCAGGCAGCGCAGTGTCCGGGCGCAGATCTTCGCGCGGCGCGCGCTCGGCCAGCACCCTGGCTCCGGCCGTCGGTTCGAGCCGCGCGTGCTCGTCACCGACAAAATCAACTGTGCCCACCAGATTCTTGCAGTCGATCATGATTTGGATCAGGTCGCCGTCGCGCAGCTTGCCCAGCGGACCGCCGGCCAACGCCTCGGGACCAACATGGCCAATGCAGGCCCCCGTGCTCACGCCCGAAAAACGTGCGTCCGTCACGACCGTGACTTCATGACCCCAGGATAGATGTTTGAGCGCCGCGGTGATCTGATAGATCTCCTCCATGCCCGAGCCCACAGGGCCGCGGCCCGCCAATACGAGAACGTCGCCTGGCTTGATCGGGTGATCGCCACGCCCCTTGATGGCGGCGATGGCGTCCACTTCGCGCGTAAAGACGCGGGCCGGCCCCAGCTTGTGGTACACGCCCGCGGCATCTAGCACTTGCGGACTAATGGCGGTGCTTTTCACGACCGACCCTTGCGGCGCCAGATTGCCTCGCGGAAAGCAAACCGTGCTGGTCAGGCCTTTCTCGCGGGCTCGACGGGGCGACATAATCACATCATCCGGGTCGATGCCGTCTGCTTCGCTGAGCACGCGCCGCAAGGTGGTGCGCCGATCACTCTGCTGCCACCAGTCGAGCGACTCGCCGAGTGTGACGCCGGCCGCGGTCAGCACGCCCAAGTCCAACAAGCCGAGTTCGCGCAGGTGCAGCATCACCTCGGGCACACCGCCCGCCAAAAAAACTTGCACGGTGGGGTGCCCGACAGGCCCGTTGGGTAATGCGTCCACGAGCCGCGGAACTTGCAAGTTGACGCGCTGCCAATCCTCAACGGTCGGACGACGCAGTCCGGCCGCGTGTGCGATGGCCGGAATGTGCAGCAGCAGATTCGTCGATCCGCCAAACGCCGCGTGGACGGCCATGGCGTTGCGCACGGCCGCATCCGTCAGTATGTCGCTCAGCTTCATTCCCCTCGCCCGTAGATTCCAAAGCGCCCGCGCACTGCGGCGGGCCATATCGAGCCAGATCGGTTGCCCCGAAGGAGCAAGGGCCGCGTGCGGCAACGACATTCCCAGGGCCTCTCCCACGACTTGCGACGTCGCGGCAGTGCCCAGGAATTGACAGCCGCCCCCCGGCGATGCGCAGGCGCGGCAGGCGAGTTGCGCGGCCTCTTCGAGCGAGATTTCCTGATGCGCAAAACGGGCTCCCACGGACTGTACCTTGCCGGCATCTTCGCCTTCGGTCGGTGGCAACGTCACTCCGCCCGGCACCAAAATGCAAGGCAGCTCGCGCGAGCCGGCCAAGGCCAGCATCATGGCCGGCAAGCCTTTGTCGCATGTCGCTACGCCGAGCACCCCTTTTCTCGTGGGAAGCGAGCGGATCAAACGCCGAAAGATCGTCGCGGCGTCGTTGCGATAAGGCAGACTGTCGAACATGCCGGTCGTCCCTTGCGTGCGACCGTCGCAGGGGTCGGAACAGAATGCCGCGAACGGCACGCCGCCGGCGGCCTTTAACTCGCGGGCAGCAGCCTGCACCAACAGTCCCACCTCCCAATGGCCGGTGTGATAACCGAGCGCAATGGGCGAGCCGTCCTCGGCACGAATCCCACCTTGCGTGCTAAGCAGCACGAATTGCGGCCCGAGCATTTCGGTCACTGGCCAGCCCATGCCGGCGTTTTGCGTCAGGCCGAAAATATCGCCACTAGGCCAGTCGCGCAGCATTTGCTCCGAGAGCGGTAGCGCGCCGGCAGGACCTGCAGCGTGGGTTTGTACGCCCGCGACTCCATTCAGCCGGCCCCCGAGCACTTCTTCTGTATCAAATAAACCGCGTGGATTCATAGTCGAGACTTTCCCAAGAGCAACTCAAGACTAGTGCATGACATGCTGCGCAGCGTTGCAGCTGGCAGAACGGTGGCCCTCAGGCAACCTCGCGGGCGACGGGCCACCAATAACGGGCGATCATCGTGGCCAACAGCGGCAGCGCGATCGAAGCCAATAAGGCAACCGCCAGATTTTCTTCCTGCCCAGCATAATATCCCAAGGCCGCGTAGGCGGCGGCTAAACCGAGGTTGGCCAGTGCAACGACAGGCATGAACCGCCGCCAGGGAATGCCAACGACCCCCAGCAACAGCACGCTGGCCTCGGCAAGCACCGGCAGCGGACGAGTGACGGCCAGGATCGCCGGCCCGCGGTCTTCGCCCAAAAGCTCCATGCGGCGCAGATCATCGACCGACGAAAGTCGCACCGCCAGCGGCCGGCCGAATACACGTGCCAGGGTAAACCCAATGATTGCGCCTAGTGTCATACCTAGCCAGACGACGAGGGCCCCGCCGATCAGTCCCAATCGCGCGCCAGCCAATGTGCTGACAAAGCTCGAAGGGATTGGCAGCAACACATCGCTGGCCAGTACGCCAACGATAATCGCGGCAGTAGCGACTGGTGACAGTGAAGAGTCGAACCACCTGCCAACGCGCGCCTCGAGCGACTCGCCAAAGCTGAGGAATGGAATGATCGGCACCAGCAAGACCAGAATCACGGCCACCGACCAACGAATCATATCCCGCATTGGCAGCACGTTGAGGTTTGAGTTTGCGGAAGAAGGTGTGACGCACGCCTACGCAAAAAACAGCTCGCCAGGCTCGCTACATATCCCCTCCCAGGCCAGTACAGCTGTAAGGGAGGGTAGATGCGTTCCGCAATGATCCACCGCGCCGTCTCGTACAGGGCAGTACGCTTGGGTAACGCGATCCAGGAGCGATTTCACGACCGGCTCGCCTTACTCGCACCTTAAGCGACACGCCCGTGAACCGCAAATGCATGGCACACGACGGTCAGAGGCAAGCCCGGCGTGACAGGGCCTGAACTTTGGGTTCCGTGCAGCAGAACTGCCGCGGCCGGCGTGAGGAACCGGCGATGAAAAACCGGCGTTATTGCGCCTGGCGAGGGTCTTTGCGACGTGCCAGATTGTCGTGCGGCTCAGAGACCGCTACCGCGATCCAGCCGTCCTGAATTACGAACTGCGAAAAGGCCAGATCCCGAGTGCGCTGGTCGACAGACCATTTGGGGTCGACCAACATCAGTTCCCGGTCTTTGGCAAAGGCTTTGCTGAAGATGCCCCGCAGGGGAATCTGCGAACTGATTCGGCTGCCCATCAATTGCACGATGCCGTCGCGCACCAGGCAGGCGTGCAACCCCTCGACTTGTGGTGCATAGTACACGCGCACCACGAAGTTCTTCCAGGTGCGGCCTTCGCTTGTTAACCGGGCCACGGCCAGACTGAGTTCGATGCGCCCGTCTTCGCAACGGACACGCACTGCGTCGGCATCGGCAAACGTTATCGTTACTTCCTTGTCGGTCTCGTCCATGAACTTGCTGTTCTGCAGGTTCAGTGATTTGATGAGATGCGCCCGCAGCTCGGGCAGTTTGTACGTGCGGCCGTTGACGTCGAGTGCTTCACAGACGTTGTTGAACGTGGACTGGTGGATCTGAAAGCTCAGCAGGCTGTCGCTGGGCGCACGCGGCCGGGGCGTATGACCGGCCAGTTGTTCGTCGCCCGCTAGCCGCACCCGCATGGTGAGGCGCTGTTCCGAGGTTTCAGCGCTGATGACCTGCGGCTCCAACCCCATCCTGGCCAGCGGATCCACCACGCGCTCGCGTAATTGCCGATTGACGTTTGCCAATCGTTCCTCGGCTACGGAATCCATTTTTTGCCGCGCCCGAGCTTCGACCTTGCGACGCAAGATGGCCCGTACCTCGGCTTGCTGCTCGGCGTGGCGTGACCGCGCGACACTCTCCACCAGTCCTCCGATCAGCGGCACACCATCGAAATCCGTGCTCACCGAACGCAATCGCGTGCGGGCATCCAGGCAATCGCTCTCGGCCGGAAACGTCCGAATGCCGCGCAAATCAAGATCAACTACCTTGCGGGCGTAGTAGGTAGAGTCACTGTTGGTGTACAACGTCGCAGGACCGCTGGTGGATCGCGTGTTGGCGCTAACCTGGCCACTGGCTTCGAGCGCGACTCGTAGCCGGTGCTCGTCGGGCACGAGCTTTACATTCACTGAAGTCGAAGTGGTGCTCATGCCACGCGTCGGCAATCCTAGAATCTGGTCGCGAACGGGATCGGTCGACATCGACTCGCCAGGCAGCAGCCGCTTAAGAAGTTTCTCGGCAAGCGCCAGCCGAATGTTCGCGTTGCGATAATTGGCTTCCAACCGTTGCTTCAGATCACCGCTGGCATCGCTAAGCGAGACCATACGCACATAATCGTCGGCCAATCGCCGCGCATCACTGGGCCGGTTCGAGGCTTCAAAACGCTCGATGTCCGCCAGCAGCCGTCCAGCATGGAATGGGTCGAGCGTCCAAGGAAGCACCGCGGCGGCCAGGTCCGCCACCGGCCGACTGGTGATGAACCTCCGTTGTGAATCGCTGAGATCGTCGCGCGAAAGCCGCGACATCACCTCGCGTGACAAATGGCGGGCGTCCGAGCCGGTGACTGGTTCGTCCACGACGGTCAGAGCGCGCAACGAATCGAGCGCCAGATATTGTCGCCATTGCTCCCCCTCGGCGCCAGCCTGCCGCGTGATAGAGTCCAGTTGATTCAGTGCTTTGACCAGCTGATCCTCGGCTACCTGACCGGGTCCGGCTTCGGAGGTTTCCTGCCCGAACAGGGGAGGGAGCAGTTCCCATACGTCCAGCCGCCGAATCAGAGCGTGCCGCACGCGCAACAGCTCGACAGCCACGCTGCGTTCTTTGATTTGCGAAACCATGGCGTCCACGGCACTGGCCGCTGACCGCAACTCGACGATCAGCTCGCCGGCGCGTTCGTCCGTGGGAGCCGTATGATCGCACAACTCCAAAACGAGCCGTTCGGTATCCCAGGCCCAGTCGCTGCATTCGCATTCGGAACCGAGCGACTCTAACAACCGCAGCAAGCCGACCGGCTCGGGCCAGCGCGGCCCGCTAACGACAACGTCCGGACGGGTCTCTTCTTGCAATTCGTCAGAAACGATGATCGCTTGCTCGCCATCGTCAGATTCCTGAGGGGCGGCTGTTGGATGAGGAGCAGTGACGTCGGCAGCTGCTGCCGCGCGCTCCCTCGGTCGCACGTTGGTCAAGATAGGCGCAGGCCGTTCACGAACTACGGTCGGCGACAATTCAGCGATCGCCTCGCGCGGCACAGGCTCTTCGTGCAGTGGGGCATTGTCCGGTTGACAGACCTTGGCTTGGGCCGCATCAGAGATTTGTGCGGCGGACTCGCTTGTCGCGATTTCAGCAACACCGGTCGATTCGAGGGTGTCGGTCGACTCGGCGCGGGGAGCCCAGTCGCTAGCGTCGCTCGACGATGCAACCTCGACGGACCTGGGCGGCGCCAGCGTGGGCTCGCCATATAACTTGATGGTTTCATCCTCAACAATGTCGTCGTTGTGCGTGCGCGCCGACGGCCCCCGCGCCAGGTGTTCCCATTCGCGTGGAGCAAGAATGCTCAGCAGCAAGAGAAACGCCACGACGAGTAAGAATGGCCAGATCGGACTCTTCGACGGTCGACCCATGATGATTCCGTGGCGAAGCGCCGGCTCTGCTGGTCCGTGATCGAGCAGGACGGCCCCCCATCGGCGCCGTCCCGTCGAACCATTGTCTACGGCTGAGATTTCTCATCCGTCGCACGCGGCGGCGGCGCTTGTGACTTTGGCGGGGAGCGTTCGCCGATCCAAATTCAACGGTCCCCTCAGGGACGTTAAATCGGCACTTTCGCCACGCGGGGCGAAGAAAAACAATACCGGCAGCTAGCACGCCAAGGAGCGTGTCGAAAATCGTGCCGTATCGCGTGCAAGCATGCTCTGTCGCTAGCAAGGCTGTCGCGCCCTGTCGCAGCATTCAATGGATTTGCGACAGCCTAATTCACTTCATTCAGATTGTGCCAAACGCCCATGCTGAACTGGAACACGGTACGCAAAACGATCCACGTCTAGAGGACCCATTGGCCAAAGACGCGCGAATACTGCTCGCTGGCGTGATGCTACGGATTGAGGCCGCCGAAGCGACGATCGCGCCCGGCGTAATCGCGGATGGCGTCGTGCAGATCGGCCTCGCCGAACTCGGGCCAGCACTGATCGGTGACCCACAGTTCGGAGTAGCTGATCTGCCATAGCAAAAAGTTGCTGACTCGCATCTCGCCTGCCGTGCGAATGAGCAAGTCTGGGTCGGACATGCCCGCGGTGTAAAGCCGCGAGGCTATCAGGTCCTCAGTGACGTCCTCGGGCGCGATTTGGCCCAAGCGCACTTCGTCGGCGATGCGACGCATCGACTCGGTAATCTCGGCCCGGCTGCCGTAGTTCACCGCCAAACATAAAGTCATGCCCGAGTGATGGCTGCTCATCTCGATGGTCTTATCCATCTCGCGCAGCACCGAATCGGGTATTCCCTCACGACTGCCGATCGTAGTCAGGCGGACGTTCTCATCGAGCAGCGTCGTGCGCTCCTCGATAAGATACTGCTCCAAGAGGTGCATTAAAAAATCGAGCTCGGCCTGGGGCCGCTTCCAGTTCTCGCTAGACAGGCAATAGAGCGTCAGTTGGTCGGTCGATAGGCGGGCCGCCTCTTCGGTGATGCGGCGCACCGAGGCCACGCCATGCCGATGCCCCTCGATGCGGGGCAGGCCACGCCGCTGCGCCCAACGACCATTGCCATCCATTATCACGGCGATATGTCGCGGCCGGCGCTCGAGCGGCACGTCGCAGCTAGCTGTGGCCTGTTGCACGGACGACTTGGTCACGGTCGCGATACTCCTGACAACTCAAACGCTTCGGTCGTGGCTCATGGCACACCGCCTGGCGAGCTCAACGGGCGGCTGCCGCCACCGGCGCCAAAGACTCAGCAAACATCGTTTGGTCCCGATCGGGCCCGACCGAGACTATCTCGACAGGTCGCCCGATGATTTCGCCCAAGCGGGCCAAATATTTGCGGGCATTGGCCGGCAGATCCGCCAACTGCCGGACATCCGAAATTTCTTGCTGCCAACCAGGCAAAGTCTCGTAGACCGGTTGGGCTCGCGCGAGGTCGTCGACATGGCTGGGAAACACAGTTACGCGCTGACCGTCAATCTCGTAGGCCGTGCAAATTTTGATTTCGGGCAGTTCGCTAAGTACGTCCAAGAGCATCACAGCCAGACTATCCACGCCCGAGAGCCGAGACGTATAGCGCGCGGCCACGGCGTCGAACCAGCCACAGCGCCGCGGCCGACGCGTGACGGTGCCGTATTCGTTGCCGCGGTCGCGCAGGTGCTGTCCTAGTTCGTTGTCCTGCTCGGTCGGAAATGGTCCGCCGCCGACGCGGGTGCCGTAAGCTTTCACCACGCCGATGATCTTTTCCAGATATCGGCCAGGCACGCCGGCTCCGCTCGAGATGCCAACGCCCGAGCTGTTGCTGCTGGTGACATAAGGGAACGTGCCATGATCGACGTCCAACAGCGCGCCCTGCGCCCCCTCAAATAGCACGCGCCGTTTGGCCTCGAGCGCGTCGAGCACCAGCGAGGTCGTATCGGCGACATGTGGCCGCAAGCGCTCGGCGTAGACTTGATATTCCTGATGGATCTTCTGCGGATCGAGCGGCGCGACGGGGCTGGCGCCCGAGAGCAGCGCGAGCAATTGATTCTTATGCGCGCAAATGCGCTCGATCTTCTCACGTACGCCGGTACGGTATAAATCGCCCAGGCGGATAGCGTTCGAGCGTCCGACCTTATCGCGATAGCAGGGCCCGATACCGCGCTGCGTGGTGCCAATGGCCTGACCAACGGCCGCGCTTCCTTCGCTGATGCGATCTTCTTCCAGGTGCCAGGGGAAGATGACGTGCGCTCGATCACTAATCAACAGGTTCTTACCGACCGCCACGCCACGGGCGATCAGACCGTCGATCTCGGCCAAAATGCTGGGCGGGTTGAGCACCACGCCGCCCGTGATCACGCATTGCACATCCGCGCGAAGAATTCCGCTGGGAATCAGCGACAGCTTATAGGTCTGTCCGCCTGTGACCACTGTATGGCCGGCGTTGGCTCCGCCCTGGTAGCGCACCACGATATCGTGGGCGCGGGTCAGCAGGTCGACGATCTTCCCCTTGGCCTCGTCGCCCCACTGCAAACCGATAACGCAAAGTCCAGGCACAGATCACAACCCTTAAATTAAGCGACCAATTTCGACAACGACGCGAGACAGTCAATACAAATCCCGCTCGCAGGAGCGCACCGGCATACCACAGATTTTGATCTGGCCAATGCCACTCCGAACAAGCGACGCAAGCAAGCTCTGGGGGCGACCCGCGGCGGAGGGCACGGGCCAGTCATCGGGAGGCGCAACGCCAAGGCGTCCGCGCACGACAGCACCCACACCCCAGGTCCAAACCAGCCAGTCTAAGTCAGCCCGGCAGGCGGTCAAGGGGCTGAAACGCTAGCCTGGTAGTCGCGCCGGCCGAAATCAAGGTCGCCCGCTACTGAATCTTCGCGTCGGGCGGCGGAAGTTGGAAAGATCGCTCCGGTTCGACGGCCGCGACGCCCGGCACTCGGGCCAGGCCGGCCAGGCCATCGTTGCCAACGTGCCCCGAAATGGCACCAATGTGGTCGAGCGTCTGTTCGACTTCCATGCCGGCAGCGCGTAATCGCGCCGCTACTTGATGGATCTGGGAAAGGTGTGCGTCGTCGACGCTGACGGTGACGTTCGTCCGATTCGGGGGAGGCATGCCTGATCCCCTCCTAAGGTGCCTGGAAACATCATACGCGCGTTGCGTCGCCGCCGACAACCGAGAAAAAAGAGAAACCGCATGAGCACGCGAACCAAGGGCCACAAAGTTTGCGTCCCTATCATACGGAGTCCGCCGACAGTTGCATTATTGCGGCACGTCTGGCTTAGAGCGCGCAATGTGCTCGGCGGCCCGTAATTTTCAACTGAACGACCGGAACAATTGAGCCGTCAGCGGTTGCGGTCGAGCATGGGAGCCTTGGCCGTGACGCCGTGGTACATTGAATGCTCTGCCAGCACCCATCAGCACAAAGGAAAGCGTATGTCGTCCGGCGTTCTGACCGGGGCCGACCTGGTGACCTTCGATCGCGACGGGTATTTGCTTGTGCGGCAACTGTTCGACGCCGAAGAGATGTCGATCTTGCTCAGCTATGCCCGCCATGATCCGGCGCTAGCTGCCGGGGCATACGCCCGCAAGGACGCCGCCGGCAATGAAACGCGGTTGGCACTCTGGAATCACGCGGGCGACGATCTGTACAGCATGTTCTCTCGCTCGCCGCGGATCGTCGACCGTATGGAAGGTTTACTCGGCGGTGAAGTTTATCACTATCACACCAAGATGATGCTCAAAGAGCCGCTCGTGGGAGGAGCCTGGGAATGGCATCAGGATTATGGCTATTGGTATCACAACGGCTGCTTGTTCCCGCTGTTGGCGAGTTGCCTGATCGCTGTTGATAGGGCCAATCGCGAAAACGGTTGCCTGCAGGTTCTTCGTGGCTCACACCATTTGGGCCGAATCGATCACGGCAAAGTCGGCGAGCAAGCCGGTGCCGATATGGAGCGCGTCGACGAAGCTCTGAAGAGAATGGACCTCGACTACATCGAGGCCGAACCGGGGGACGCGTTGTTCTTTCACTCGAACCTATTACACCGCTCGGATCAGAATCGCTCGCCGCGCTCGCGCTGGTCGTTGATTTGCTGCTATAACGCGGCGCGCAACAATCCCTACAAGGAATCACGCCACCCGCGCTACGAACCGTTGGTGAAAGTTACCGATACGTCTGTCAAGGAGTGGGCCCACCGGGCTGCTGCCCGATAAACGGCAAACAAATGCACTCGCTGGCCTTCAAAACGACACGGCAGGGCAAGGCGCAATTCGCCTGTTGGCTGGCGCTGGCCGGCATTCCCATGCGTATTCCGCCGCTGTTGCTCCTTTACTGGCCGCTGCTAGCGCTCTGTTACCGCGTTCGCTACATCCACGACGTTGCGGCGGCCGATCGGCAACGGATCGCCGGCATACCCAAGGAACGAAAGTGGGCCTGGTCGACAGCCGCCACGCTGTTTCTAGACGACGACTATACGAACGAGCTGGGACGGATATCGCAATCTCTGGCCGCCTTGCCCTTCTCGCCCCAACAGCTGACGGCAATTTTCTATGACGAGGTCGCTCCGGTGGTCTGGTGGAATCTGCTGAGCGTCGCAGGAGAATGCTTTGGCTGGAACGAAGAATGGCTACACGCTAGAGTTTCCGCGGTGAGGCCGGGACTGCTTCACCGACTGCCCGGGTATCGTCCGCTTGCACGCTTTGTCATGGCTGGCATGTTACGAGACCACTGGCGTCAGATCCTGGAGGAAGTCGACAAGATTCGACGGGGCGCGGTCACCGGCATAGCCTAGCCTTGCAAGGTTCCGGATTTACCGGCGGACGGCTTCGATCACCTTCGAGGCTGATTTCGTCGGGATGATTCTTACCAGGTCGAAGCCGGCGTCTTTTAGCAGGACACGGAACTCTTCGGCCGTCCGTTCCATTCCTCCGGCCATCACCAACATGTTCAAATCCATGAACTTGGCGAAATCGGGTTCGTTGCGGCCCTTGAGAACCTGTTCGACCAGCAGCAGGGTGCCTGGACCGTTCATCGCTTGATGGACATTCTTCAGGATCCGCAGACTGTCGGCATCGTGCCAATCGTGAATCACGGTCGACAAGATGTAGGCATCTCCGCCGGCAGGTACCGCGGCAAAGAAATCTCCACTGATCGCCTCGCAGCGGTCCGCCACCCCTTGCTCCGCCAGATAGTTGCGCGTTTGTTCCATGACGCTCGGCACGTCGAACACGGCTCCGTGCAAATGCGGGTTCGCCTTAAGTATGGCCGAAATGAGCGTCCCCCGGCCGCCGCCGACGTCGATCAGCTTGCGCAAGCGGCTGAAGTCATAGGCTTCAACCGCAGCCACATGGGTCTTGCTTGTCAGTTCCGTCATCGCGCGATGAAATATCCGTGCCGATTCCGGATGCTTCTCAAAATAGTCAAACACCCCTTCGCCGTATTGCAATTGAAACGAGACCTTGCCTTGCCGCACACCGTCGAGCAATCGCCCCCAGGCAACGTAGTGCTCTTCGCCCATCATCACAATCGAGCTCCACAACGAATCCGGCGCATCTTTGCACAGCTTTTCGGCAATCGGCGTTAATGCGAATCGGCGCTCGGAGTCCTCCTTGAAGATGCCCAGGCTCGCCAGCGCCCGCAACAATCGATAGAGCGATGGTGCGTGGGCACCGGTATCACGCGCCAGTTGCTCAGCAGTCTTGGGACCCGCTTTAACGTGATCGGCCAATTCCAAGCGGGCCGCTGAGTAGACAGCCTGCATCATCCAACTGCCGCTGATTATTTGCAGCAGCCGTGCCTCGGGCGGGGCATTTTCCTCAGGCATTGAGAGGGCGTTCTCGTTCAGCATCCGCTCTTCCTCCGAGATGTATGCACAATTTGATCATGATCGAATCATCGGGCGGCCAGGCGGCAGCCACGCCGATCAATCGTACCCCCCTGGCAGTGAGAGCAACAGCGTGGTGGTCAATGATCGTCGTGGCGGGATATTCAACCGATCAGCCGACGACGGATTCACCAGCCGTACGCGTGACGAGCCCTCGCTTTTGCGCGAGCAACATGATCGTCACGGCAACGCCCAGAGCAAGCACGACGCCGGGGAACGAAACGATCAGCGAGCGGTGATGAGCCGAGAGCCAGTGGGTTCCCTCAAACGTGAACGAGGCGACTCCCAGCAGGCATAATGCCAGTCCAGTTCGGCCGAGAACTTTCGATCCGCTACGAAACAGCATCAAATATGCCAGGCAACCTAGACCGTACGCCAGCGCGTACGTAATTACTACCGGCAGCGTGTAGGACGATTGATAGGGCTGCCCAAATCCGGTCACAAAGGCGACTCGAAAATACTGCCACGACAACGCGTCGGCACGCCCGGCCAAGATGGTATACGAGGTCGATGCGAACACAAGCAGCACGAGGTGGGTGGGAAATATCAAGACTAGTCGCAACATTGTTCCCCAGTTCCGATATTCGCTCAGGCATAACAATGGCGTGAATCACACGGCCGCCAAGTATTCGTTGGCGGCGAGAGAATCTGGAGCGCGATTGTCGGAGGAAAGAAACCGGCGCGCGGCAGAGCGACCATTACCATATGTCGGCCGCAGCCACGCCCTGAGCTGCGGCTAGTTCGGTCGTCTTGGGCCGGCATTCCAAGCCCACGAAATCGCGATACCCCAGGCTATACGCCTCCTTCAAAACGCGATTGTAGTGGATCTCGCCCGTTCCGGGTTCGTTGCGGCCCGGGTGATCTGCAAGTTGCAAATAGCCGACCTGGTCGAAACCTTCTTTGAGCCGACCGCACAAATCTCCTTCCGAGATGTGCATGTGGTAGAGGTCCCAGTTGATCTTCACCATCGGCGAGTTTACTTCGCGGCAAATACGCACCGCGGCCGGACTGCCGTACAGGCAATGTCCCTTGTGATCCACCCGAATGTTCATTGGCTCGAGGATCAGCATCACCTGCTGCTCTTCCGCGATAGGTGCAGCGCGTTTGAGCCCCGCGATGATGTTCTCGTGCATCTGTTCTTGCGTCATGCCCGGCTGATCGTCGCCGCCGACCACGCACATTTTCTTGCAGTCGAGTTGCTTGGCCACGCGGCAACCGTCGTGAATCGCTTTGATGAACGCATCATGATTTCGTGGATCATTCAGACCGGGACTGAAGCCCCAAGCCGTGAACTGCGCAATCGCGATGCCCAGGTCCCTGCTCAAGCGGGCAATGGCAGCCAGATCCTTTTTCTCCCACGGCCAGAATTCGACGGCTGGAAATCCGTAAGCAGCCGCCATCTTCAGACGTTCGAGAAAGGGAAGTTTGCTCCACCACATTTCGACGTTGACCGCGAACTTGGAGTGCGGCGTACGGCCGAGGTTGCGTGTGTCTTCATCCTCGGCGTGGGCCCGCGCTGCTCCCCCCGCACCCAGCAACGCCGTGGCGGCCAATGACGAACCAAGAAAAGAACGACGGTCGAAAGCGGGCATGATGCGAAGTTCCTTGCAGGTTGACCTGGAGGCGCGTCTGGTGGTGCGCTGGGGCGATTATAGGCCAACTAGATGGACCGCGCAAGTTTGCAGCGGAATGTGTCGCGGCCAGGGCAAAACCGCTCTGCCGGGCAGTCTCGCGGCTGTGGGCAATAGCGCCCACTGAATCGTCGGAACGTGATCTGATTAGTAAACCAGGTTCCAGCCCGCCGTAAGCGTCCAACTAGTCCCCAGTTGCGGTCCGTTGAGCGACTGGTACACCGGCGCACCGGCCTCGACCGAGAAGCGCTGGCCTGGCAGCTTGGTATCTGGCAGGAAAAGATTGATGCCAAACAACAATTCGGTGAGCGTGCCGCCTTGCAGCGTGGGATCGTTCGTCGGCGACAGGGCCTGATTCAAACGCGGGTCGGCACCACGCACATTGCCCCACCACTGATTGTCGACACGGAACGACGTGCTCAGGCGCTCGCCCCAGCGGCGCGCGACCCAGGCAGTCAGGTCGGCCCGATCCCCCAGCTTATAGTCCAGCCTGTTGCTCCCCAGTCGTATCGTGCCAATGCTTTGCACTCCCCAGGTCCAATTGTCGGTTTGGCCGCGATAGGTCAACCCAGGCATCAGGTCATAGGTGCCAGAGCCCGTACGAATCACGTAGGGCAGATTCGGCATCGTTGGCGACGGTACGTTCCCCAGGTAATCCAGGAAACCGACAGGGAAGTCCATGCCCAGGTTCATATGGATCTGCTGCCGATCGCCACGCCACAGCACGTACATCGTCGACAACGTGATGTCACTCGGGTTTGTAAAACCCGTGCGGTAGTCGGCGCCGCCGGTCTGTGTGTAATCCAAAGCCGCGTGCTGGAAGGGCAACTCGCCGAAGAACGTGAAGTCGTCCGTGATGCCGTATTGCAGGATCAGCAGATTCCGGTTGATGTTCATTTGCGTGGGAGTAAACGGATACGCCGCTCCCACAGAGGCATCACTGACACGATGCGCGCCCACATAGTTATTGTCGAACGCCTGGTAGTTGAATCGGTAAGAGAACAGGAATTGACCGGTCCGCAACGTGGCATCCTGCAATACGCCCACGGGCGCCAGGCCATCGGGACGACGCAGGTCGATAGCCTGATTCAGCAAGGCATCTCGCGCCCACACATTTTCCGCTTCCACGACTGGCGCGCGGTATTGGCCGGGAACATCCTGTTGAATAATACCCGAGGGAGGCGCAGCCAATGAGTATTCCAAAACCAGCGGCGCTATGGGGGGCGGCGAGGGCTGCACATAATCGCCCCAGTTGGCGGGTGCCGGGTCCGCGGGAGGCGGCTCGATGCGCAATTTCTGATCCTGAGGAAGCACTTGCACGCCTTGCGCAGGAACAACCGCTGGCGGCGTCTGCGCGAGCGCGCTCGTGCCCAGCACGCTCGTCACGAGCATGCCTGACAGCAAGAACCAGCGGATAAGAAGTGCAGGGCTCATATTACCTCGGTGCGGCCTCCCCTGGTTGTGGTGCCACCGGCACGTCGCCCGGTCCGAGATTTAATTCGCTCAGGTTTTCGACTTGCAATAATCGCGCCAGATCCGCCACCGCGGCCCATTGCGTCCCGAGCAACCCAATATATGCGCCAAACTGCAACGTCAGGTTCTGTTGCGCGAAGACGATGTCGCTGAATCCAACGCCCGCCGGCTGGCCACGGCGTCCTTCTCCTTCTTGCTGGTAGCGCTCGTAGACTCCGCGGTAAGAGCGAGCCAGGTCGGGCAGAATCTGCTCGCGGTTGTATTGCAGCAGAATGCGGCTGGTCTCGAAACGGTTGAAGGCATCGACGAGTTGTTGCGTCAGCATGTATTCGACGCGGCGGACGTCTTCGGCGGTGCGGACGATGTTACCTTGTGCCGACATGATATTGCCGCGGTTACGATCGAACAGCGGCACCGGCAATCCGAACTGAATGTTGTAGGTAGTGCGCGGCACGTTAGGCGTGGTAAAGTCGCGCTGGAACGTGCCGTACACGTTCACATCGGGAACGGGAGTTACCAACTCTAGACGCTGCTGCAAGCGGGCCTGACCCTGCGAGTTTCGCGCGGCTTGCACATCCGGATGCACGTTCAGCAAACGTACGAGCGCCGCCTCGTACGTGAGGCGCGGAACCGGCATCTCGGCGCTTCCCTGCAGCCTGGCCATGGGCAGTCCTGGCATGCCGAGGGTCACTCCTAGCTGCTTCCAGGTCGAGATGTAGTTCATCTGCGCTTGGGCCAGGGCCGTGCGCGCTACTACGGCCAGGCTGCGCAACTGCGCCGGCTCGTAGGGCGTGGCCATGCCTCCCTTGAGCTTGTCGTCCTGAATGCGATAGGCCTCGTTCGTCAATTGCACGAGAGCCTCGTTGATAGAAACGCTCTGTTGCGCGACGAGGATTGCGAAATAATTGGCCTTCACCTGCGCCATTAAGTCGATGCGCGCCCGACGCATCGACAACTGAGCGTTCATCACGTTCACGTTGGCCACCGAACGTGCCAGGCCCAGCTTGCCAGCCGTCTTGACGACTTGCGTGCCGAACACGCCCTGGTAGTTCCTGGTTCCGGCCGATCCGACCGTATCGGCCTCGTAACCCAACACAGGGTTGGGATAGACACCGGCCTGGATTGCTTGCCCCATCGCCACCGTGATGTTGGCCTGTGCTTGCGCGATGATGGGGCTGCTATTGACCGCCATCTGCTCCAGATCTGCGAGCGTATAAATCTGATCCCCGCGCACCGGTTGGATCAACTTGGGCATGGGCGGCAAGTCGGGGAATAATGTTTCAATGGCTTGCATCTTCTGCTGGGGATCGGCCGGGATCCACAATGGCGGCACATTAACCCCCGGCAGACCGGGCGGCATTTTCAAGCGATCGGGGAGTGTCGGCGGATCGGATTGCGTGACGCTGTACCGCGGCCTTGGCACCTCCTCCTGCACGGGCGCGCGTCCGACAGGTGGCGCCGAGCTTGTCGAGACGGCGTTGATTACGGCTGTCGAACGAGACGTCTCGCCGCCACCACCAGGGCCCGAGGCCGCAGGCCCACTCGGCACAACCAAACCCGCTGGCTGTACCTGCGGGTCCATGTAGGGCCGTTCGACCGGCGGCAGACGATTTACTTTTTCGTCGGGAATGACCGGGGGCGCTTGCCTCGTCTCGGTCAACGAGCGGGGCGCTAGTGGCGCCGCACAGCCGGCCCACAGCACGACTGCGCAGCCACACAGGACCGAACGCCATTTCGGGCGCCGCGCCATGGCAGCAGTGTGTGGTGTGCAGTTGGCCACTAAGATTCGCCAGGTGATTGCCCGACGCCGTTCGTATCGCCACAGGGCGTTACGGTCCGAGCATTCCGGCATACCGACCGGACCGTCGTCCAGGGCGGGAGTTGCCGAATCGGGTTTTCCGGTCGGGAAGACTAGCGCGCTTCAAGCGGCTTTATCGGTGGCGAAGAGAGCGCAAGATTAGTCGGTTTTAATTTCCCGACCTGATGCGCGAAGAGGCGCAATTCGCGCGGCAGGCGCAAGATTTAGCTGACGTTGCTTACTCGTCGTGAGAAAGCCCGCTAGCGCCTTCGGGCGGCTCGCGATGCCCATAGAAGCTGTACAGAACCGGCATCAAGTAGCGCGTCAGCACCAGCGTTGCTATCATGCTGCCCACCACGACGATAGCCAGCGGCTTCTGGGACTGAGCGCCGATCTTGGTCGAGATGGCCGCCGGCAAAAGACCGAAAATCGCCGTCAAGGCCGTCATCATCACCGGCCGCACGCGCCGCTCGGCCCCTTGCATGATGGCTTGGCGCAGCGGCATGCCCTCGGACCGCAACTGGTTGAAGCTCGATACCAGCAGCAACCCGTCCATGATGGCCACGCCGAAAATCGACGTGAATCCCACGGCCGCGGCGATGCTGAAGCTGGTGCCGGTCAGAAACAATGCCCAGATTCCGCCCAACGACAAGGCCAGCACATTTGCCAGCACGACCAGGGCATCGAGCATGGAGTGGAACGCCAGATACAACAAGACGAAGACCAGCACCAGCGATAACGGAACGATAATCATTAGGCGGCGCTCGCCCTCTTCCATCTGCTGAAACTCTCCGCTCCACTCCGCGCGATAACCTTTAGGAATCAGCGGGTTCACTTTCTTCTTCGCTTCGGCCACGGCGCTCGCCAGGTCGCGGCCGCGCACGCCAAACTTGACGGCAAGCAGCCGGCTCCCCTCTTCGCGAGCAATCGTCGACGCACCGGGACGAACGAACTTTCCTTCGGCGTCCAGCCTGTCGTCATCCGTCTCGCCCAGCGGCGTGATCAGGTCGCGCAGCCTCTCGCGCGGCGTGGTCGTGGCTTCTAGCGTCGATGTGCCACGCAAGCTCCCTACCGGAGACGGCAACGTGCCGCTCGATCCCTTCGAAGCGATGCCGACCGACGACCCTGAAACCTGTGACGAGGCCTGAGAACCGACAGTCACCTGATGGCCGGTGACATCCACGGGTATGTCGAGAATATCGGTCTCGTCTTCCCGCAACCGTAGCGGCCAGCGAATCGTGACGTCGAACGACTTTTCACCTTCGATCATTTGAGAAACTGTCT
>DASXEJ010000113.1 GCA_036490175.1 Pirellulales bacterium
TCGTTGGAAAACCAGCGGCCGTATCATCGACCATGCATGTTTGGCCCGGCCGCACGTCACGCACGTCGAGGCCTAAAAATGGCTCCGGCTGAAACCAATTTGGTCCCTGCATCGGTTCGTTGCCGCCCCGCTGCGATAGAAACACATACAATCGACCGTTGACCTTGCGCTCCCCCTGCCGATCGGGCAAGACGCTCTCGGCGGCTTTCACATCGAGCGTAACGCCGAAGGCCAGTTGATCAGCCCCGCGCGCCTGTGCAAGTGTTGCCGCGATGGCCCATACCATCACGGCCGTTCGCTTTAAAATACTACGCCGATTCATAATGGCTCGTGCGTCCGAAAGGGGACAAATCGTCCGGCAATGCAACGATTCTACTATGCGACCCAGCACCTTGCAGGTTTAGGCCCCCGGCGATAGCTTACGCGCTAGCTCGCGTCGGCCCCCTGAAATCGAACTAGTCAACCTGTAACCTCCCGCGATTCCTTCTCGTCAGAAATCCCATGTCCACGATTCGCGACATTCCTGAAGTGGCGGGCCTGGACGCACAGCGTGGCTTGATTCGCATTCCGCCTGAACTCGATGTGCCGCTAACGGATCGCGTACGGCAGATTCTCGACACCAAAGAGTTCCGTCGCCTGGCACGGATCAGTCAGCTGGGGCTGGTTTCGCTCGTGTATCCCGCCGCTATCCACACCCGCTTCGAACATTCGTTGGGAGTCTTTCGACTGGCGCTATTGTATTTGCGGCAGTTGGCCCATGACGAGCGTTTCGTCGAAGCGATTCGCCCAGCCGATGCCGAGATATTTATCGTCGCGGCACTCTTGCATGACCTGGGACACTGGCCCTTCTGCCATCCGATCGAGGACATCCGCCTGCCGGGCGTGCCAGACCACGAGATGTTCGCCAACAGCTTTTTGTTGGAAGGCGAAATCGCCGATGCACTGCGGACGGATTGGAACATCAACCCTCGCGACGTCGTGGCGCTACTTAGCGGCAAGCCGCGTGATGCCAAATCGCGCATCCTGCGAAGCATGCTCTCTGGCCCCATCGATATCGACAAGATGGACTACCTGGGGCGCGACAGCTTACACGCGGGGGTGCCGTATGGCCGGCACTTCGATCAGGGACGTCTACTGGCCAGCCTGTGCTTGAACATGGCCGGCGACGGATTGGCGATCATCGATAAGGGAAAAACGGCCGCCGAGATGATGGTCTTCGCCCGCTATGTTATGTTCAGCGAGGTGTACTGGCACCACGCCGTGCGGTCTGCCACGGCGATGCTGCAACGCGCTTTTTACCTCGTACACCATGACCTCGATCTCGATGCGCTGCTTCGTCTATCCGAAGCGCCGCTAATAGCCGCGCTCGACGCCGCGGCCGGACAGGGGCCCGCGCGCGAACTCTTGGCAGGGCTGTTTGGCCCCACGCGACGGCTTTATAAGCGTGTCGACCAATACAGCTTTTTCGAGCGCCGCGATTTGTACGACCGCCTGGCCCATCAACCCTATCCTTGGCTGGTGGCATGTGCCGAGCAGTTCGCCGGTCTGGCCAGCGCGGCGGTGGGTCGCGTGATAGCGCCGCACGAAGTGCTTTTCGATGCGCCCCCCGTGGCCCGCGAAGTCGAGTTCAATATCGAAATCTACTTTCCCAAGCGGCAGCATTACCGCACGCTGGGAGAGGTGTCGCCAATGATCCGTGCCCTGGCCCGTGAGCAATTTGACGACTATGTCAAGCGTGTGCGAATCTTCGCCCACGCACGCGTCGCCAGCGAGCTGCGTGATCTACCGAATCTTCCGGCCCTGGTCGAACAGGCTGTCGACCGTACAGGATAACGTGCCGATTCTCCCAGGCACCGCAGCCTGGGAGCAATAACAGGGCAGCGCTCCTCGGTGCCATAGCGTGGGTAAAGTCGAACGTCCTAGGGCGTGTTCGGCTCAGACGGCAGCAGCGCCCGCAGGGCTTCGCGCAGGTCGCGGCGTGTCGGTTGTGTGTATTCGATATCGAACCACAGGACCTTGCCCGTCGAATCCAGCAAGTAAGTACGCGGCAGCTTAGCCGTCGCCACGCGGGCAAAGTACGAACCGTCCGAGTCCAGGAGTACGGGGAACGACGCCCCTTGCTCGGCGCAGATCTTGGTCGCTTCCGCGACCGCGTTGCGCTCGCAAATCCCCACCACGCGCACGCCCAGGGGAGCCAATGGGCTGGCAATTTTGCTGGCCAGATCACGGATCTCTGCCACCGCGTGACGATTATCGCTCGTCCAGAAGAACACCACCGTCAACCGGTCCCCAAGCAGCTTGGCCAGATCCTGCTCTTGGTCATTCAGGTCCTTCAAGCGGACGTCGGGCATCATGTCGCCAACATTGACAAGGCAGGTGTCGGCGTGCTGCTTCGAGAGAACCACTTCCTGAACCTGTGGTGCATTCGTGTCGAGCGGACCAACCGAAAGAATTCCACGATCGGCCGCAGGCGCCTCGGAAACGACCACCTGGGCTTGCGGTTCAGGTGTCGGGGCTGCTTCCTCGGGATTCGCAGGCGGCGCGGGCGGCTTAGTGGGTTTTGCATTCTCAGCGTCGGCCTTCCTGGCGACTGGCTTATCGGCCGTGCGCCTCTCGACCGTGGGCTTCTCGGCCGTTGTTCGTGCATTGGCAGCTTCGCCGTTCGACGAGCTTTTTTCGCACCCAGTACTGGCCGTAAGGACCGCCGCGGCCATGACCACACCGAGGATCAACTTGCTTTGAAAAATCATCTTTTGCCTCTTATCCGCAACGGCGCCCACACTTAGTTTCCCGTCCTGTTTTCCGGAGTCAACGGTTGATTTTGATCGACAGCTCGCGTAGTTGCTTGGCGTCCACGGCGCTCGGCGCGCCGGTCATCAAGTCGCTGGCTTTCTGTGTCTTGGGGAATGCGATAACGTCGCGAATGCTATCAACGCCGCCGAACAACATCACCAGCCGGTCGATTCCCAGCGCGATGCCACCGTGCGGCGGCGCACCGAATTGCAGCGCATCAAGCAGGAAGCCAAATCGCTCCTGTGCGCTTTCACTGTCGATGCCCAGTAGCCCAAAGACTTGGCTTTGCAATGCTTGATCATGAATACGAATCGTACCGCCGCCGGCTTCAAGGCCATTGATAACCAGGTCGTACGCCTGTGCGCGGCACTGACCAGGATCGGTGGCGAGCAACTCGCGATCTTGCGCTCGCGGCGCCGTAAACGGATGGTGCATCGCGGCCCAGCCTTGCGATTCCTGGTCGAAGGCGAACATTGGAAACTCGACGACCCAGGAAAAGTGCATCGTCCCCGGCTTGTACAGCTGGAGCTGCTCGCCTAGCCGTTTGCGCAGTCCGTAAAGCGCCTTGCAGGTCACTTCAAAGTCGTCCGCCACGATCAGCAAAAAATCTCCTGGTGCGGCCTGCATGCGCTCACCGATTTTGGCCAGCAGTGCTGCGTCGAAATTCTTAGCTACGGGCGAGGCCAATGTGCCGTCGGTTTCGACCTTGAACCAGACCAAGCCTTTGGCGCCAAAATCGTGTATTACGTATTCGGTCAGCTCGTCGATTCCCTTGCGCGAATAGCTGGCGGCGCCTCCTTTGGCGTTCAGTCCGCGAACGCGCTTGCCGCCCTCGGCGGCGGCGCGGAAGACACGAAACTCGGCTTGCGCGGCCAAATCGGTGAGGTCGACGATTTGCAAATCGAATCGCAAGTCTGGCGCGTCATGGCCGTAGCGCTCCATCGCTTCGTCGTAGGTCATGCGCGGCAGCGGCAACGTTACCTCAATGCCCAGCAATTGTTTTGCCAGCCGCGCCACTAGCCCATCCATGATGCCGATCACGTCTTCGCTGTCGACAAACGACATTTCAAGGTCGAGCTGCGTGAACTCGGGCTGGCGGTCAGCCCGCAAGTCTTCGTCGCGAAAGCAACGAGCCACCTGAACGTAGCGATCGTAACCGGCCACCATGAGAATCTGCTTGTATAGTTGCGGCGATTGCGGCAACGCGTAAAACTCGCCCGGATGCACGCGACTGGGCACCAAATAATCGCGGGCTCCCTCGGGCGTGCTGCGACCGAGCACCGGCGTCTCGACCTCGACGAAGCCATGCTCGTCGCAGTAATCCCGCATCATCTTGATGAGCCGATGACGCAACAGCAGAATGCGTTGCATGTCGGGCCGGCGCAAGTCGAGATAACGATACTTCAGCCGCACGTCCTCGCCCGGCAATTCCGCCGCACCAGGCTGTAAGGGGGGGGTCTGGCTGCGATTTAATACTTCGAGTTTGATCGCCCGCAGCTCGATTTCCCCGGTAGCCAATTTTGGATTGGTCGTTCCCTCTGGACGATGGGCCACTTTGCCAGTGACGCGAATCACCCATTCGGTACGCAATCCTCGGGCCAGTTCCTGAATCTCGGAGCCGGCTTCGGGAGCGAATACGACTTGCGCCAGCCCATACCGGTCGCGCAGGTCGACGAACAGCACCCCCTTATGGTCGCGGTAACTGTCGACCCAGCCACAAAGGGTCACGTCCTGGCCGAGATTCGTGGCCCGCAACTCGCCGCAGGTATGGGTACGCAACACCGCAAAGTCCTCACTGGCATAGGCTAAGGATCAAATCGATCGCTTATCTTAGACGGACACGCCGTGATGCGAAAGGTGACCGGCAGCGGCTCGACATATTGCTCGCAACACTTGGCAACAAGATTGCGAGTCCCGCGAGCGAACACGCTAGGCAAGGTCTCTTCAAAGGGTCCTAACGGCTCCCCAATTGCCTGTACCCCTTTTTCTTGCGTCGCCAGCAGGCCACGATTAAGCTACGTCTGAACGGGGCCCTCTCTCGTCCCAAAGGGCGAGGATATTGTGGGACTCGACGATCATTCCGGCACGCAGCCCTAGAGCATGCTACTGAGCTGCCTCTAAATCCAAACGCCACTGCTGTCTGACTTAAAGTACGGACGGCCCTCTTCGTTTGGTCCAAACCCTATCGCCTTCGCACGCAACGCGCCGTCGTTGCGTTCCGTTTCGCGCTAAGGGATTTGCCAGGAATTGCAACTTTACTCGCACCACCGACACCGATCAGTGCAATCCTAGATTCATCAACTTCGAAAAAACCTAGTCACAGGGCAGCGCATGACCATCACGCCATTTTCAGCCCGTTGTACCAGCAAGCTTGTACGAACATTTTCCCTCGGCTTTTGTCTATTCATTGCCCTTGCACTTTTGCGGCCAACGCAACTGCACGCTGATGTCCGAACAGGGCTCAGCACGGTGGCGCTGTCGCGTATGGCTGCGCCCGGTGTTAGCGGTGCGACTTTTCTGGATCTCACCCTCTCGAGTCCTACGATCGGTGTAACGGGCACAGTCGCTTTTCCGGCGATACTCACGGGCTCTAACACCGGAACGGGAATATATGCAGGCAATTCACCTACGAACTTATCCCTTGTCGCTCTGCAATTTGCCGCCGCTCCTGGAACATCCGATGGGACGTTTTACTCGGGGTCGACGAGCCCACCTATCAATGCGCTCAACGAAATCGCCGCGACGGGTTACCTCAACATTTCCGGGGACGTGACATCATCGAACTCCGAAGGGGTCTGGGTTGGCCATCCATCGGTCGACACTCTGGTCTGGCGGCAAGGATCCCCGGCGCCCCTTCCTGGCGGTCTGTTTTATGGGCCCATAAGCAACACCTTTTCGGGGTACACGCCAGTCCTGAATGTTCAGGGGCAGATCGGTTTCCAAACCGGTTTACAGAATAGCTCGGGAGCAGTTGTCAGCGGCACTGTCGATTGGGTCACTCAAGGCCCACAGGTGTTTGCAGTAGCGCAAACGGGTGGACCCGCCGTTGGACTGCCACCCGGTGCAACGTTGACGGCATTGGGCACTCCTGGTCTCAACGATAGTGGTACCGTCGTTTATTCCGGTTCCTTCCAAAGCCCGCTCGGCCCCATCAGCAGCGGGACAGGTATTTGGGCTGCCAATCCAGCTTTCACCGCGCCCATCGCATTGACCGGGCAAATCGCGCCGGGCGTCGGGCCAGCGGCCGCGACGTTTCAAACGCTCGGCTTCCGTCAAACCGTGTACGGTACCAGTGCTCACCTGAATGCCACGGGGCAGACAATCTTTTTCGGCACCGTTTCGGGAGCAGGAATTATCCCGGGCACCAATGATCACGGTGTCTGGATTGGCGGCAATGGCTTAACCGCGCTGATTGCCCGCCAGGGGGATGCCGCCCCGGGCCTGGCGCCGGGAACGACCTTCGCGTCGTTTACCGATAGCGGGCTGGGAAATGGATTGTCGAGCGCTGTGTTGGCCACGGTTAACGGCCCAGGCATAACCGCGGCGAACAACACGGGAATTTGGGCCGGCGTCCCGGGCAATCTTCACCTGGTGCTGCGCAATGGCGATTCGGTCCCGGACGGCACGAGCGGGCCCCTCCCCGTGGCGGGACTCACGCATTTTACGATGAATGCGCCGGGCGAATTCATTACCCAGCTGTCGAACTCTGCCATAGTAGGCGAAAATCAACTGGGACAACTGGTCGTAGTTGCTCGCCCTGGCGATTCCATCCAGGTGGCACCGGGCGACTTTCGCACGATAACCACGATTGTGTCGGTACTTGGTGGCGAAGTTGGTAGCGGGGCCACGGCGCTAAACGACTGGGGTCAGGTTACGTTCACGGCCAAGTTCGCCGATGGGTCATCGGGAACGTTCGTCTCGAACGCATTGGCCGTGCCGGAACCGGCGACTTGCGTGCTTACAGTGCTTGGTGTGCTCGCGCTCGTTCCACGGTGCTGGCTTCGTCGACGAAGGGGCGCCTGATCAACTCGCGGCGAGGTCAATGATGCGCGCCGCGACATCTCGGGCCTGATCTTCCTCGTTTCGTGAAACAACTCGGCATTCGCTTAAACTGCGAAACCAGGTGAGTTGCCGGCGGGCAAAGGCGCGTGTCCGATTTTGTACCAGCACGACAGTCTCTGCCAGCGACTGTGCGCCGCCCAGAGAATCGATCACTTCGCGGTAGCCGAGTGCTTGTCGCGCGGTATGGCTAAGGGGATCGATACCTTCTGGCAGCGCGGGACGTTTGGCCAGCAATCCTCGCACTTCCGCGACCAGGCCGGCTGCAAACATGGCATCGACGCGCGTGTTGATGCGCCGATAAAGGACATCGCGCGGCCAATCAAGCACGTACACTCGGCAGTCGTCAGCCGGACGCGCCTTGTCGAACTGTTGTTGCAGCATGCTGATCGGCCGGCCTGTCTTTTCGTACACTTCGAGAACCCGCACTAGGCGTTTGGTGTCTTGGGCGTGTAACCGGCCAGCCGCAACGGGATCGATGGCACGTACCTGCTCGTGCAACCATTCGTTGCCGCGTTTCTGGGACTCGGCGGTGACCCGCTCGCGGAATTCCCAGTCGGCAGCAGGTCCCTCGAACATGCCACGCAACAAGGCCTTCAAATAGAGGGGCGTTCCACCAACGAACACGGGTACCCGGCCTCGCGACAGAATCTCGGCCGTACACTGTTCGGCCGCAGTGACAAAATCGGCGAGGCTGAAACTTTCGTGCGGTTCGATGATATCGATCAGATGATGCGGCACCTCGGCCCGCTCGGCCGCTGTGGGCTTGGCAGTGCCAATGTCCATGCCGCGATACAAGGCCATCGAATCGAGCGATACGATCTCGCCCCCCAGACGTAGCGCCAGTTCGATACCCACCGCGCTTTTACCAGCCGCGGTAGGGCCCGTCAGAAACCAGCAGTCGGCAACGTAGGGAAATGACACTTCAATAGCTTCGGTATTAAAGAGACGGCGGGGCCGAAAACGGCATGCCGAGGGCCGGTACGCGTGCTCACCCCCGATTGCCTGCCACGGCCCTGCGGCTTACAGTGGACCGCTTATCCCCCTAGTGGAGAACCGTGCGGTGAGTGATTCTGAAACGATCCTAGCACGACTGATGTCCGTGATCGAGGATCGCCGCGCGCACCCCAACACACGGTCGTACACGGTCACGCTGCTGACGGCCGGGGTTGAAAAAATCGGCGCAAAAATCTGCGAAGAGGCAGCCGAAGTCGTCGACGCGGCCCGCAAAGCGGATACTCCTGAAGGCCGTGCCCACCTCGTTTACGAAGCGGCCGACCTGATTTATCACCTGTTTGTCATGCTAGGATTCCATCAGATCCAACTGGCCGAGGTCGAAGCCGAGCTGGCACGCCGCTTCGGTATCTCGGGCCTGGACGAAAAGGCCGCCCGCCCTCCCAAGGAAAACTCCGGCTCATGACGAATCTACGCGTTGGCATTCCCAGCAAGGGCCGACTTTCGGAATTGGCCGGCGAGCTGCTCAAAGAGGCAGGGCTGAACTACCGCCGGCCGGACCGCAGCCTGTTCGCGCGCTGCCGCGACGTGCCAATCGACGTGACGTTTCTACGTACCGAGGACATTCCCGTGCTCTGTGCCGAAGGCGCCATCGACATGGGGCTAACCGGCAGCGATCTGGTTGCCGAACATCGGGCCGACGTGTTGGAACGGTTGCCGCTCGACGTGGGACATTGTCGGCTAGCGATTTGCGTGCCCGAAAACGGAGACGTGCGACGCCCGCAAGACCTGGCCAAGCGTCGCATCGCGACCAGCTTCCCCAATACGACGCAGGAATATCTCAGCAAGCATCAGACCGAGGCGCACCTGGTACCACTGTCTGGCTCGGTCGAAGTGATGATCGCCTTGGGCGTTGCGGATGCGATTGTCGACCTGGTGGAAACGGGCAGCACCCTGGCCGCCAACGGACTGACGATTCTCGACGAAATCGGCCGCTATCAGACCGTGCTTATCCAAAATCGCGACCGCCGTCACCCAGAGCTTGCCGACCGCGTCGTGCGCCGGCTCGAAGGAGTCGTGATCGCTCGCAGCTATTCGCTGCTGGAGTACAACGTGCCGCGCGGCAAGCTAACCGAGGCCGAGAAGATCACGCCCGGCTTCAACTCGCCAACGGTCAGCGCGCTCGAGGACGCCAATTGGTGCGCGGTGCGCGTCATGGTGCGACGTGGCGAAGTGATCGGCATTATGGAACAGCTCGAGGCCCTCGGCGCAAGCGCGATCCTGGAAACGCGGATCACAAACTGCCGCCTCTAACGAGCGTGCCACGATGGTATGTTTCGACCACAGGCAATCCCGATGCCCAGAGCAGTTCGTGCGGATCGCCCGTTTCGCCCGCGGGTATGGCAACCATAGTCAGATTGGCCAGTTTACCCACGTCAAGCGTACCGGCATCAGCATGACAACCGAGCGCTTTCGCCCCTGCAAGCGTCCCCAGGCGCAATACTTCGGCCGGGGCTATGGTCGGAAACTTCCGGGCGACAAATCTCATCTCGGCCAGAATGCTCAAGTCGGGATTCGACGCGCGACTGTCAGTCCCCAAGGCTACCGAAGCCCCCAGCGCCAGCAATCGCGCTAGCGGATAACGATCGTGCTCGAAGTAAGCATGGGTGCGCGGGCAATACACAACGCTCGTTCGCTCCGAGTTGATGGCGAGAAACTCTAGCTCATCCGGCTCGAGGTAGTTGCCGTGGATCACCAACGATCGCGGAGCTTCGACAAGTAACTGTAGAAAGGCCAGCGGCCGAGTGCCGGGCGGAATGGCCGCCGGATCCCAAGCACCAAGTTCTTCCAGCATCGCCCGAAATGGGCCGCTGCCAGACGAGAGCAACTCCAGCTCTTCGCGTGACTCGGCAAGGTGCATCGCCACAGGCATCTGATTGGCGGTCGCCAGCCGGATCAAACCCACGACTAGTTCGGGATGTACCGAGTAGGGGGCATGTGGGCTGATTCCTCCCTGCCATCTGGAGGCATCTCGGGCACGGGCGACGAATTGCTCAGCATCTTCAAGTCGCTCGACCACGCGTTCGGCTCGCAAGCCGAGGAGTTCGTAGAACGCAATCACGTCGAATGGGGCGGCGGCCAATGCCGTCTCTGTCCAGCCGGCGGTCGCGATCTCGCCCAACGTTGTCGTACCGGATTGCCAGGACTCGGTCACGCCAAGCGCGATTGAGGCGACCGGATAGTTGGTCGACATTCGCCGCGAGGCAACGACGCCCCGAATCCAATCCGGTAGCGACATGCCGGCGTGTCCCAGCGGCCGCTCGTAATGACTGAATTCCAGATGCGTGTGCGCGTTAACCAATCCGGGCAGAATCGCGACGTCCCCCAGGTCCACCGCATCGGCGCGCGGATGCGGCTCGACCGCGACGATGCGATCGCCCTGAACCGTCACGCAGCCGCCGTGCAGGGGTGGACCGGAAACCGGAAATACCCAGCGGGCGGTGAACGAACGATCGGAAATGCTGCCGCAAGCCATTGATGTCATCCTTGCCGAATGATCCACCCCCTCTTGGAGAGGATAGAGTGCAAGCACGGATGGATGCAACGGGTGAAGCCAATCTGCCCTCGGAAGCCACTCACAATCATCAACGCGACTTCACTGAAAATATCCAGCTGGCGGTTCAGCTCAGATCGAGACTCAGCATATATTCGTCGAGCTGTTTTTGCTGCTCATTGACCTGGCCATCTAGATCCTTGATCGATGCCCGCGAGTTCTCGATCTGATCTTCCTGCTCGCTAAACTTTTTGACGTAACGATTGTAGAGTTCGTTGTTACGATCCAGCCGAGACATGTTTTCGCGAATCCTTGTTTGCTCTTGCGTAATGGCATTGATGGTCTGCTCCTCCCCCTGTCGTTTGGTCGTAAGCGACTGAATCTGTTGTTTGCGCTTCACGACCTCGGAGAGTGCCTTCTTCACCGCGTCGCTGACGGCACTCGATCGTTCGTAAAAGCTGATCACGTCGTCGGTGAGGTTCGTAATCACGACCTGTTGCGAAACCGTCTGCTCTTCGACGAGCTTCAGCGTAGCTGGCTTGCCCGGTTCGGCCATCACGACAAAGCGATAGAGATCGCGGGTTTTTTCCTCCGCCTTCTGCGGCTCGATTAGCTTCCAATTCGCGTCGTACGGATACTCGATCAGCACCTTCCGTTCGTGCTTGGCGGAATTTTTTACCGTATAGCTTTGCGTCCGCTGGTGCTTGCGCGTCGAAATGACCGTTCCCTTGGCGATCTTGACGCTGGTAAGTTGCTCGGGCGCGCTCTTGGACTCGGGCGATACTTCCACATCCAGATCCAGCGCGTAGCTAATGAGCCGTTCGCTGCCGGGAGGCAAATCCTCGATGCGCGCGTCGCCCGCGAACGCATTGTCGTCAAAAACCGTGATCGGCCCCTGCAACAAATGTAAATCGGTCGTGTTCTTCAACCGCACGCCATTCAGCGGATGCTTGGGCTGCACTGCCGGGTTATAGATCGAGAGCTTCTCGCCCTGCACCGCGCTATTGATGATCGGCAGCATCGCCGATTGCTGGCGCGGCAGTGTGACGGGCGATTCGATTACATATTGAAACAACTCACCAACATCACCTGCCTGCGCAGCGGCATTGACGCCGCGGGAAAGGTTTATGACCTCATTGTATGAGACTGGTCCCTGCTGCGGATCCTGGACCTGAACCGCCTCACCTGCTGCCTGCTGTTGTTGGCCATTTAGCGCAAAGTATTCCGCCGAAGGCGCGCCGCCCATCATGCCACCACCCATTCCTCCGCCCATGCCTCCGAGCATGCGGCGCTGATAACCCTGCCCCGGCAATTGCTTTCCGGAAAAGTTCAAGTCCCTTCTTGCCAAATCCTGCCCATAGACTTGCGGCCGCAGTGAGGCGAACTGCTCGGGCTCAACAAGTGGTCTCGGCACATACAGCGGTTGATACAAGTTCATGATAAACGAGATCGGTCGGCCGCTGACCAACGTCAACGACACGTCCTGCCAGTCCCCTTCGGTGGGATTCTCGACCAACGCCCAACCCTGCAAGAACGGCGGATTCTTGTCCGAGAGGACCAGGCGATAGGTGGTGCGCCAGATGGGCGATTGCTGAATGTAGCCGACGCTCACCGGCCGCTTGCCTGTTCCTTCAAAGGCGAGCGTAACCGTTTTCTTGTCGGTGGCATGGCCGAGGGCTAGCACGCTTAGCGCCTGCCGCAATTCGGCATCTAATTTTGGCTCGACTAGTTTCACGCGTGTGATCGTCGGCATCGCGAAGCTGCGCAGACCGGTGTCGGTGAGCAGGTTTAAGAATTCGGTCTCGTTGACGCGGTCCTTGTCGCCTACCTGCTGCTGACGCGTTTCCACGCCCAGGATTGTGCCCGTGATCCGGTTGGGTGCCTCGATCTCGACCTTTTCACCGCGTACCTGGTCCAACAGGTCGGCCATCGTGGGATTATCTGTCAGATCGATGGCAAACGTCTTCAATGTCTTGGTGATCGGATCCATCGAGCTATAAGTCACGTTGGAAATCTTGCCGCCCGCCAGGTCCTGCAGAACCATGCTCTTCAGCAGGTCGTTGATGTCGCTGACGTTGAACTTTAGATCGACTTTGGCATTGCCATCGATTTCGGCGCGGCGCTCGTAGTAGCCAACTCCTGCGTTGTAGAGAACCACTTTCTTCAGTGGCAGCGGATCGTCCGCTTTTTCTTGCGCCCGCAGCGACGTCCCTATTCCCAAGGCGAGTGCGGCCGTGGCCAGATAGCTTGCCAAACTCAAGCGAAGCGTGCGGCGTGCGATCATGATGGAAATCCTTTGCGCTAAGAGCCAGAGACCGGCTGCCGACGGCGTTCCGGAGCCATCGGCCTTCTAGAAGGGAAAAGCAGGGCGCGTCGGGCCAAAGGCGTCCTGCGCCTGCAACCCATCTGCCGAGTTCCGCCCACGGTATTTAAGTCTAGCCCTTTCGACGCTGAGGGGTCCGCAAAAGTTCCCGTCCGAAAAAAATCGGTATAGCTTTTCAGACCCTGTGGTGAGACGCCCGGGGATCGTCTACCAGGAATGCTTGGGCTCTACGCGCCAATCGTTTCTGCCGTGCATTGAGCGTTACTGCTGGTCATCGGGTACTAGGGATTACACCTGCCGGTGGCTTTGGTAACATGGCCGCTGAGCACGCCCGAATTCACAATCCATTAAACGAGGTTTCGATATGGTTCTGACCCCGAGCACCATGCTGCCATTGGGCACGAAAGCGCCGACCTTTTCGCTCCCCGACACAAATGGCAAGACCGTTTCGCTGGCAGACTTTTCTGGCAAGCCGGCGCTGTTGGTGATCTTCATGTGCAACCACTGTCCCTATGTAAAGCACGTGGCGGCCGGGCTTGCGCAGCTGGGCAAAGATTACCAGGCGCGTGGAGTGGCCGTCGTCGGCATCAGCTCGAACGACGTGAAGAAACATCCGGACGATTCGCCCGCCAAGATGGCCGAAGAAGCCAAGGCCCGCGGCTACACATTTCCGTACCTGTACGACGAGTCGCAGAAGGTTGCCCAAGCGTACCACGCCGCCTGCACGCCAGACTTCTACGTCTTCGACAGCAAGCAAGCGCTCGTGTACCGCGGGCAAATGGATGCCAGCCGCCCCGACAGCGGCATTCCGGTAACCGGCCAGGACCTGCGTGCGGCGCTCGACGCTGCGCTAGCCGGCAAGGCCCCCGCCGCAGAACAGAAGCCCAGCATCGGCTGCAACATCAAATGGACGCCAGGCAACGAGCCGGATTACTTTAAGTAGGTAATCTCATGTTGGAAGCGATTGCGCAATGTCGCACACACATCGCACCCTGACGATTGTCGTTGCTACCGCCAGGCGAGCGCCGCATCACCTACGCAACTCTTCGTCTTCCTCGGCCTGCACGTCGCGCTGAATGGCTGGGCCTAGCCACCAGCCCCATACGATGTAATGGGCTCCAAAGAGCAGAAACAGGCCGCCGCCGACGATCACAGCGGGGCCAATCATACCGAGCGAGAGGACGTACAGCCCGATCAGGCATATGCCGATCACGATCACAGTCAGCGTGGCCGCGAGGACCGAATGCCAGACACGCGGCTTTTCATCCGACATAGGTCACGTCCCTTGGCAGTCTGCGCGGACCCCGAATTCGCAATGTCCTCGCATTCGATGAATTCGAGACGTGAATCGCACTACTCACTAGTCGACGAACTCCGGCTCGATCAGTTGCGGAATCACTCCGGCGGCATGGCCACGCGCTAATAGCTCCCGCACGGCCTGGCGGCCGCGCGGTCCAAAATCGAGCGTCCAGTCATTGACGTACATACCGACAAAGGTGTCGGCCTTGCTGCGATCGAGGTCGCGACCATATTGCAACGCATAGTCGAGCGCCTCCTGGCGATGCGCCAAACCGTAACCGATGCTCTCTTTGAGCAACCGGTTTACGTCGCGCATCACGTCCATGCCTAGATCCTTGCGAATGGCGTTCGCCCCCAGGGGCAGCGGCAGCCCGGTCTCGTCAAACCACCACTGCCCTAGATCTACCGAGAGCTGCAACTTGCGCTCGCCGTAGGTCAATTGCCCTTCGTGAATGATCAACCCAGCCTCGATCGCCTGGCCGGCGAATTGCCCAGCTTCCACGGCATCGAGAATCTGATCAAACGGCACCACAACGTGCGAGAAGTCTTTTCCGAGGCACATTCGCAGCGCCAGATAAGCCGTGGTGAGCGTACCCGGCACGGCAATGGTCTTTCCGCGGAGCTCTTCGAGCGAATGCTTTTGCTTGGCGACTACCATCGGACCGTAGCGATCCCCCATGCTGGCTCCGCACGGACAGAGGGCATAGATGTCTGTCAGATAGGCGTAGCCGTGCAGGCTCACAGCGGTCAGCTCGAGCTCGCCCGAAAAGGCCCGACGGTTGAGCGTCTCGATGTCAACGAGCTCGTGACGAAACTCGTAGTCTCCGGTGTCGATCTTGTCGTTCGCCAAGGCATGGAACATAAACGCATCGTCAGGGTCAGGGCTGTGGCCGACGCGAATAACATGTTTCGTGGTGGTCAAGTCTGGCTCTCCGAAGGCACTATTGCGGCGCGTTTCCGCTCGATTCATGTCGCTGAATGATAGAAGTCCGGCGGCCGATCGTCAATTTGGTCTAGTTCTCCAGCAAACCGCACGCGGTAAGCGAGATTAACTCACTCGTTGTGCGTCCTGATCCTTTGCGGCGCGACCTAACACGCCCATCGAGCGCTCTGATGGGCGGCACAGTATTATGGCCTTCTTCATGGGCCCCAGCGTCCAACGGTCGCATCCACGGAACGAAAGAAAGAGATGATCCCATATTGTTTGCCGCCGGCAATGTACGTTTCGCTAGCCGGCTTTGTCACCATCGCCAGTCTCGGCGAGTTGGCCATCCTTTGCGGCCGACCCTGGCTCTTTCCCTCGCTCGGTCCGACGGCCTTTTTGATGTTCTACGCGCCGTTGTCGGACACGGCGAGCCCGCGTCATACTATCTGCGGGAACGGGATTGGCATTGCTTGTGGTTGGCTGGCACTGTGGATCACGGGGCTGACGATGGCTGGCCCTGTCGACCCGACCACGATGGGGCACGCCCGCGTGTTGGCCGCCGCCTTGGCATTGTCGGCCACCGGCGGATTTATGGTACTAACGCGCAACGTGCATCCACCGGCGGGAGCAACGACGCTCATCATCGCCTTGGGCCTGATCACGCGCGCCGAGGATCTGATCCTCATCGAATTGGCGATCGTTGTGCTAGTGTTCGAGGCGCTGATCATCAACCGACTGGCGGGGATCGCTTACCCCATTTGGAACCCTAGACGAATCAATCTATAGTTTCCCACCGTGTGCTGTTACCAAAGCTAGAAGCCCAACAAGACTTCGTTGTTTTCGGCGGCCTCTGCCGACATGCCTTGGAATGGTACGAGTCGTCATAAGATCCCGTTAGGCGGCTGCCGACGGGCTGGCTAGCGCGGCATCCCTGGCATGTCGGACGATGCTGCCGGCAGTGGCGGCGCCGGCGGCAGTTGGAAGGGTGCCGGCGGCGGTCCAACCGTTACCGATTGCTGACCGATCGGCGCTGAAAACTGTCCGCCCATTGGCGAGGCAAATGATGCGCTTGGTCCCGCGGCGTTGAATCCTGCTTGCACGTTGGGCATGCCGCTCGATACTGCTGATGAAATAGGATTCGACAACGGCGTAGGTTCGAAGCTGTTGGGTGCGCCACCGCCCACGTGGCCGTTCATACCCGTAGGACTCGGCCAGGCGGGCGCCATTCCCCCCGGACTTGCCAGACTGCCCGTCGGAGGAAGCGCTGACCCGTGCGCCTCAGCTTCAGGCGTTGCACAGATTCCTGTCATGGTGCGACCCGGGTCCAGAGGCGAGTTTGCTGATGTCAGTGCCGAACCACCTTCCGACGAGGACGGCGTGGCGCCAGCCGGTAGTGATCGCATCGTCCCGGAGGGCACTTCACTGCTCGGACCAGGCAGCAGTAGAGGTTCCGGCGCGCCTGGCTGGTGGTTTTCGATCGGCCCGGGCGCGGCGTTCGGCCCGTGCCCATCGGCCGGCACATGACCGTTCGATGGCGCGCCAGCCGGTGTTCCCGCTGCCCCCGGCACTACCTCGCCCGCAGCCGGCCCGCTGACAACGGGATGACCGGTAGCGATGGCATCTTTGCCTTCGACCATCACGGCCGGCGGAAACTGCTGCTGGCGGTAAATGCCCGTGCTCACCAGCGGTCCCTGCGGCAGGATATAACTCATCCGCAAAGCACGCGAACGAAGTGAGTCACGCCGCGCGGCATCGTCATAGGCTTTGCCGGGCCAGGGGCCTTCTGCCATGTTGATGCCATTGTTCTCGAGTAGCGTATTGCTCTCGAACATCACGTTCTTGACCGCCAGAGTATATTCCACCATCGAACGCGCATATCGGCTATCGGCATCGGCCAGGCGGCGCTGCGATTCGACTAGGTCCAGCAGCGACGCTGTATCGGCCTCGAACGCTGCCTGCACAGCCGCCATTTGCTGTGCGGCCGCCACGCGGCGGTTGTAATTCGTTTGCGCGACGATGAACGACCGATCGACGTCTCCCACCACGTTGCTCAGATCGTGAACGACTTGCAGTTCCATCTCGCGCAGGATCGCACGTTCGCGGGCCAGTATCAGCTGTGCATTACGCACCGCAGCATGCCCCTGCCGAAAGCCGATCGGCATGTCGAATTGTGCGCCCAGCTGCCACTCTTGAAACTGGCCGCTGGTCAGCGTTTGAAAGGCGTTGTTGAATTGAGGGTTGTCGCCGTAGCCGATCAATGTGTGGCCGAGGCCGCGCCAGCGGTACAACCCCTCGGCATCCAAGCGGGGTAATAGGAAATTGCGCGCGGCGATCAGCTCCAACTCGCGACGTTTAACGAACGAGCGTTGCCGCCGTAACTCGGCGCGCCGCGCCAGCGATTCGGTCGTCAGTTGGTCCCAGTCGAAGGCCACTTTGGCTTGCAGCGGTTCTTCTGCCGGACGAATCAGACGTGGGTCGTTCGGCGGCAGACCCATCGTCAATCGCAGACGACGTTCGGTGACATACACGCCGGGATTGGCGCGGAAAGTGCCGCCGCTCGAGCCGTTATTGGTGCGCGTGCCGTCGAACAATCGGCCGGTGAGGGCGTCTTCGACTTCGGCCTGGAAGAAGTAATACTGGTCGCGGGCTTGCGCCTCTTTGTCTGCTTCGCCGCCACGGCGGCCGGTAGTGAACAACGCGTGAATCCGTCGCCATGTTTCCAGTGCGCTATCGCGGGCCACGATTTTGGCGTGCAAATCACGATAGGCAAAGTACAAGTCCCAATATGCGTTCTCGACGTTGCTGATCAGGTTGCGAACCCCCAGCTCGAACTCGGCGAGGCTGATGTCCGTGTTGATCCGCGCGATCAACACGCCGCTGGCCTGCCCAACAGTTCCGTTCGGACCGGCGATGCGGTTGTAGAGTACGCCCGCGCCTTGCAAGAGGGGCTGGCGCACTTCGGCCTCGATGTTGGTATCCCAGGCACTTGGAAACAAATTGGCCGGCGCGTTGTTGGCGTCGTAGACCGTGTTCTGACGTAAGAAGTACTGGCCGCCTGTCGCCGCACGCTTGGCAAGTTGCACCTGGTATTGGTTCAAGTCCTGCTGGAAGAGTCTCGTACCGCCGCCGAAGAACGAGTTGTTCAACGCGCGGTGGTTGTTTTGCCAGTTGCCCGTGGCCGAGAGATCGGCATCGAACTGCGAAAGCGCCGCCTCGACGCCAACGTTCGGATCTGTTTCGGCGATGGCTGGCCCCTGAACCGTACGCACGATTTGCGGGTTAGTCAGGACTTGCCCGCCCAAATCGCGCAGCACGGGCGAGTTCTTCAGCGCCAATTGCAGCGCCTCCTCCAGTTTCAGGTCCCAGTACTGCGGCGGGCCTTCGCGTATCACGTGCGGTGCGAACGACGAAAAGTCGTCCTTTCGTTCGGGGACCGGCTCGTTGGGGTACTCCATCTCCAAGGCGACATGCTTGTAGTGCGCCGCATCGGGTAAACCTTGCACGGCCTTTTTCGAGGGCTGAAACGAACAGCCTGCGGCGCCCAACGCATACAGGGCCACCAAAGCCGGAGCCAAGTACGCCGCAGCCAGCCGTCGCGACCGAGGCGCGCAAGGGTGAAACACCCTCGGCCAGCAATCGGCAGAGGACCGCGAGCAAGCGAATTGCCGGGTCCGTGCGGACATGTACAAAGTCTTAAATGGCAGGCAGATAGATCGTCCCTAACAACGCCAATGCTGGGCTCGGCTACCACGGCGGCGACTCTTTTTGAGTGGCGCAGTAGCAGCCCCCGCCGCAGAGGGCGCCGCCCGTCGTGCTATAGATCGGCGCCCGCAAGCTTTTCCCAAACTATTTCTTCGTCATAACCGGAAAGTTTTGCATCTGTTCCGTAGCCGAGCCGCACTGTTTCGTGCTAGCAAGCGTGCCCAATGCACTGCGGCGATATACTGGGAAGAATGACCGCTGAACCGTTGCCTGCGGAATTCGCGACCGATACATCGACCTGGCAACATCTCGACGACCTGGTCGATGAGATCGCCGGTCTAGTGCGCTTGGGTCTGGTGCCCCGTGAATTCTGGCGTCGCCTGCTAGACCGCACGGTCCGAGCGCTTGCCGCCGTCGGCGGTAGCGTGTGGGTGCGCGGCGCCGATGGTCGCCTGGCTTTGGCCTGCCAGATAGAGCCAGATCACGCGCCCCAAAACGGCGGCTTCGAGATTGGCCGCCATCACGAGCGTTTACTGGCGCATGTCGCTGAAACGAAGCTGGCACTTTCGCTGCCGCCGCGTAGCACTTCGTCGGGCGACTCGGGGGTCGACAACCCGACTCCACTTCTATTGCTTATCTCACCGGTGGTGTCCGACGAGGAAACTCGGGCGATCATCGAGATATTTCAGCGACCCACCGATACCCCGACTGCGCCGGAGGGATATCTGCGTTTTCTCACGGCCGTGTGCGAATTGGCGGCCGACTACGACCGGCAGCGCCAGCTGGCCGAACTGCGCCAGCGCGCCGGCACCCGAATCCAATTCGAGGATTTCACCCGCGCCATACACGGCAGCCTCGACACGCGTCGTGTGGCGTACACGGTCGCCAATGACGGTCGATCATTGATCGGCTGCGATCGCGTCAGCGTGGCGATGATGCACGGACGGCGTGCTAGACTCGCCAGCGTATCGGGCGTGGAGACATTGAACGCGCGAGCATCCTCGACGCGGAAACTCGAATGTTTGATCAGAGCCGTCGTCACAGTCGATGCGCCCCTGTCCTATCCCGACGAAACCGGCACGCTACCTCCTCAAATCGACGAGGCGCTACAAGCATACGTCGACGAGTCGCACGCGCGGCAGCTATGTGTGATTCCTTTGCACGCACCGGAGAAACCCGACGGTCAACAACAAGAATCGGTCGTCATTGGGGCGCTGGTTTGCGAATATTTTACGCCTTCGTTGGAAAGCGCCGCCGCGGAGCCGTTGATCGATGCCGTGGCCGCGCAAAGTGAGCTCGCGCTGGCTAATGCCTTGCAGTACGAAAGCGTCCCCCTGGCGCGGTTGTGGCGCAGCGTTACCAATGCGCGCTGGCTGGTGCGCGGTCGCACGTTGCCCAAGACTTTGCTGGTCGCCAGCGCGATCGCCGCAGCCGTGGCCGCGTTGGTCCTGGTGAAGATCGATTTCACGGTGGCTGGGCGAGGCGAACTGCTGCCCGAGCAACGCCGCGATGTGTTCGCGCCGGTCGATGGAGTGATTGCCGAGATTCGGGTCGCTCACGGCGATACGGTTGCAAAGGGGCAGCCACTGTTGATACTGCGACAGCCGCAGCTGGAATTGGAGCGTGCACGCGTCACGGGCGAGTTGCAAACTGCCCGCAAACGTCTGGCAGCCCTGCAGGCCTCGCGGTTTGGCGGCGCGGCGGCCTCGGCCGAGGCGCGGGACCAATACCACCAGCGCTCGGCCGAAGAAGAAGAGGTTAAAGAAGCACTCAAGGGGCTCGCGGAGCAGCTTTCGGCGCTCGATCGGCAACAGACACAGCTGACCGTGCAGAGCCCCATTGCGGGTCAGGTTTTGACTTGGGACGTTACGCAATTGCTGGAGTCGCGACCGGTCCAGCGTGGGCATTTACTCTTGAGTGTCGGCGACGCCGAAGGACCCTGGGAACTAGAAATGCGCGTCGACGACGATCGCATCGGTCACGTGCTGGACGCACGACGCGAAGCAGGTGAGTTTCTCGATGTATCTTACCGACTGGCCATGTCTCCGGATCGCGCTTACGAGGCGCAAGTCCGCGAGATTGCCATGACCACAGACGTGATCGATAACGCCGGCCCTCAGGTTTTGGTCACCGCATCGCTCGATCGTAATTCACTTCCACGGCTGCGGCCCGGTGCCAGCGTAATCGCCAAGATTCATTGTGGTCAGCGCTCGGTGGGATACGTCTGGCTGCACGATCTGTGGGATGCCGTGCGCACGCGTGTACTTTTCTAGAAAACGGCGCAGGGCGGAGAGCGATCGCGGCTCGGCGGCTGCGACCTTCCATAGTGCATCCTTCCTACGACACATGTTCTTAGATCAACTCTTCAACACTCAAAACCTATCGGTGCCGTGAGGCAGATCATGAAATGCTGCATCCCGCTCTGCCTGTTGGCTTTGGTTACGACCGCCGCCGCCTCGGAGGGCAGCCTTGAAGTGGAGCAGGCGCTCGTCACGTTGATCGAACAGGTTGACGTTCCGGCCCGTGAGGCTGGCGTCCTGGCCGCTGTCGAAGTGCGCGAAGGGCAGCTCGTTGCGGCAGGTGACCTGTTGGGCCGCATGGACGATTCTCAACCGCAGCTCACCAAAAAGAAGGCCGAAATCGAGCTGGATATTGCCAAGGTTGCGGCTGAAAACGACGTCGAAGTCCGCTTCGCTCAGAAATCGACCGAGGTCACGCGGGCCGAGTTGAAACGCGCCAGTGAGTCGATGGAAAAATATAATCGCAGCGTCTCGGCCACCGAGATCGACCGTTTGAAGCTCGAGGCCGAACGCGCGGCATTGCAAATCGAGCAAGCCCAGGAGGACCTTAAGGTCTCGAAATACACGGAGCGTCTCAAGCAAAACGAACTCGACTTCGCAATTTGGACGGTAGAGAAACTGCGCATCAAATCGCCTCTTGCCGGCATGGTCGTTGAAGTGAATCAACGGCCTGGCGAGTGGATCGAGCCAGGCGAGACTATGTTCCGCGTGGTGCGCATCGATCGACTGCGCGTCGAGGCTTTTCTAGACTCGCACGAGGCGGGCGATAATCTCGTGGGACGCGAGGTCACTTTGTCTGTCGAGCTACCCGGTCGAGACCAGGGCGAATTCTCCGGCAAGGTCGTGTTCGTAAGTCCCGAAGTTGACCCAGTCAATGGGCAGGTGCGCGTGTGGGCCGAGGTCGACAATCGACAGTCCCGTTTGCGGCCGGGACTGCACGGCACTCTCAAGATCGAGCCACTTGCGATCGACGCTCCGCGACCCTCACCGCCAGGCTAAGCCTGTCCGTACCTATCTGCGAACCGGTCCATGACGATCATCTCGGAAACTCCGACGGCATCGGCGAGTCGCCCGCTGGCGATGCGCATGCGGTCGGACCTGGTGATCGTGCCTCAAAAGATCGCCGGCCGACGTTATTGGGCTGTAAAAGACCCGATGGCATTGGCCTATTTTCGGCTCCGGGACGAAGAACTAGCCGTGCTGGAAATGCTCGACGGACAGGCATCCGCGGCCGAGATCGTGGCGCGGTTTGAACGCCGCTTTGCGCCGCGCCGGCTCACGCCGGAACGCCTGCACGCATTCATCGTGCGGTTGCATCGCGACGGTTTAGTTATCTCGGATGCACCCCGGCAGGGCGAGCAATTGCTGGAGCGAGCCGCGAAAGACCGTCGCCGCCGACGTGCCATGAGCGTGGCAAGTCTGTTGGCCATTCGGCTGCCCGGTGTGAGGCCCGCGCCGTTGTTAGATCGCCTGTATCCGCTGGCAAGGCTGTTACTGTCGCCACTCTTGGTGTCTTTGTGTTTGGCGCTCATCACGGCGGCGGTCGCGCTTGTTGCGACGCACTCTGCGCAGTTCGAGGCCAGGCTGCCGGACATGCCAGCTTATTTCACCGCGCGCAATGCGGTGCTGGTGCTGTTGGCCATCTCGCTTGTCAAAGTGCTGCATGAGTTGGGACACGCGCTGGTATGTAGGCACTTTGGCGGCGACTGTCACGAAGTCGGTCCGATGTTCCTGGTATTTGCTCCCTGCCTGTATTGCGATGTTTCTGACTCCTGGATGTTCAGCAGTCGGTTTCGCCGCGCCGCGGTCGCCGCCGCGGGCATCTATGTCGAGGCGTTACTGGCCGCACTGGCCACCTTCATCTGGTGGTTTAGCGAGCCCGGCTTGACGAGCGCGCTAGCGCTGAACGTAATGGTCGTATCCTCAGTGAGCACATTGTTGTTCAACGGAAATCCACTATTGCGCTACGACGGCTACTACGTGCTGTCGGATTTGATCGAAATTCCCAATCTGGCCGAGCAATCGAGCACCGCGTTGCGCGGCCTGCTATCCAGAGTCCTGCTCGGTCTGCACAGCGTTCCCGATCCGGATACCACTTCCTGGCGGCGGCTGTTCCTGGTGATTTATGGGGCCGCCTCGATCGTGTATCGCCTGGTACTCGTCGCTGTGCTGTTGTGGTTTTGCTATCGGGTGTTGGCGCCGTATCGACTAGAGATCCTGGCCGCGTTGCTCGCCGTCTCTGTGGTCGGCGGATTATTGGCCGGCCCGTTCACGCGTGGGCTGAGATTTGCACGCACGCCAACATCTCAAACCCGGGTGTCGCGCGGGCGCATGGCGCTGGTTGTCGTGCTCGGTTTGGTGCTGGCACTCGCCGCGGCAGCGTGGCCTTTGCCGGTACGCGTCACAGCCCCCGTGCTCATCGAGCCGCACGACGCGCGACGCGTCTACGTGACGGAGCCGGGCACACTCGAATTCGCAGCATCCGTCGGCCAAATCGTGCATGCTGGCCAAACTCTCGCAACATTGTCGAATCCCGATCTCGATCTGGAGATTGTCAAGCTCATCGCCGAGCGCAATCGCCAGCAATTGCGGCTCGAAAACCTGTCACGCCGCCGGGGCCAGGATCGCTCGGCGGCCGCCGAGATCCCAACGGCACGCGAGGCCCTGGCAGATCTCGAAGAGCGTCTAAGTCGACGTCGCGCCGACCATGAGCGTTTGACGCTCATTGCGCCGGTCGGCGGGACTGTGTTGCCGCCGGAGTGGAAGGATTCACCACAGATCACCGGTACATTGGCCTCATGGCAAGGCACACCACTGCTAACCCGCAATCAGGGGGCGCTGTTGGAAACGGGCACGCTATTCTGCCTGATCGGCGACCCTCATCAGGTCGAGGCCGTTGCCGTCGTCGACCAATCAGACGTCGAGCGGATTGCCGTCGGCCAACGCGCCGAGGTCAAGCTGGATCAGGCCGCGGGGGCCGTGCTGTGGGGCACAATCACAGAGATTGCCGAGATCGACGTGGATATCGCTCCGCGCCAACTGGCCAGTGGAAAGGACTTACCCACCCGCAAGGACAGCGCCGGAATGGCAAGGCCCCTCTCGGCGTCGTATCAAGTGCGCATCGAGCTTGATGCGACCGACCGGCCGCTCTTGTTGGGCGCGCCCGGCCGGGTGCGTATTCACGCGCCAGCGGAATCGCTGTTGGGACGGATCAACCGCTGGCTGCGTGGGACGTTTCACTTTCCCACCTGAGAACTTGCGCTTCGACATTTGTCACTAGGGGATCAGGAAGATCAAACCCGTGATAAACGCCGTCTCCACCAGCGTCGCGTCGAGACGCACGTCGGGCCAGTTGATCTGGTAGGGCGCCCGGCTGCCTGGTCTGTAATAGCCCAACGAGTAAATCGGCTCGTTCGGGCAATGGACCGTCATCATGTAGGGAAGCAGCGGAATCTTCACGAAGAACTGTGCCGCGGATACGAACGGTTGACCAAGCGGTCCCCACGTGTATCCATAACGTTCGAGATTCGGCTGCTCGAAGTACAACGGCCGGTTGAAGAACGCCGGCGATTCCCAATGGTAAACGTAGTCGATCGGCTCGCGTCGGAACTCCGTCGAACCGAATTCTGCTTCCAAAGTGCGGATCGGATTTGTTTCCTTCGGCACCTGACCGGCTGACGGCAAAATGTTGATCGTCAATGCACCGATGGGCGTAATGGCCGTGTTGCCGTAATTCGGCGCGGGCACAGCTTGCATTGCCGAGCCGCCCGGTGGAATCGCTTCCGTTGGCGGCGGCAGGGGGATCGGTTGCACTACCGGCGCACGCGGTGCGTCAGGCTGTTTGAGCGACGCAAACGCCACGAATTCCGTCGTACGCGGCACAATAGGTGCGATCGGTTGGGCCTCGGGCAGTCCGCACACCATGGTTGGTGGGAGCGGTCCACGGGGCGCAGGTTGCGTTACCACGGAATCGGCGCACAGTCGGTTTGCCGGCAGTGGGCCAAATCCGACCGCCGCAACGATGCACGCGATGATGGTGCGGCGGGAGACACACGCGCGCGGTCCAACGCGCCAGGTTGATGACACCGAGAGCCGGTGCTTTGCCGCCACGCTATTGGCCTGCTGGTCGGGCGTTGCCCGTTCCGCAACGAAATTCTGGTTTTGGCGGTCTGCATCCATGCTGGTAACGTATGCGCGTTGTGAAGGCGGTAGGGGTTCTATCGACCAGAAGATCGGCATATCTGCATAACGATTGGGCCAATCTGATCCAGGCCCGTCGGCTCTACCCCCCTGTGCTGCCATATACGCCACGCGGTGCAGCTGCCACCGTGGCCATTTTCCCACGCGAAAATATGCCGCGAAGTCCCATATCCCCCCGAATGGTCAATGCGCGCGACTCGCAACGGAAGCTCGTCAAATCAAGGGTTTTACGCGCAGCGAAAAGTTTGACAGTTACCGCAATTCGTCGTGATAATCGGGTCTAGGTCGTGCTTGGGGGACCTGGAGCTTCGGCCACAGGGTCTGGTAGCCTGTTTTCGAACGCGTGACGGGTGCTTTTCCAACTGTTGATCCTCGCATTGTGGCCCGGTGGTCGACGGCAGCCACGCCGCCAATTTCCACGCGTCAACATGAGTGACCGCTTCGGGTCCAGAAGAACATTCCGACCGTCTTGCAACAGAGAAGTGACACACGGCATGCAACTTCGGTCGCTCTGGAAGCTACTGGTCACTGGTGACGCAGCCGCGCGAGCGCGTAACGCGCGCCAGCATATCCACGACGAGTTGTTTCCTCTTCTCACCCTGACGCGGCTCGAAGAGCGGCGTCTACTCAACGCCGCACCCGTTGCTGTCGTCGCCCCACCACCGGCAAAGGACGATGCCGCCGCAGCGCATCCCACGGCAAAATCGCCAGCCGCGAACAGTGCGGGCACCGACATCGCAAACTTAGCCATCACGATGTATGGGGGGCCGTTCAAAGGGACCTTGACCGAGGCAATGCAGCCGCCGGCGTCGCACGCCACATCCGCACACAACGCCGAAAGTTTAGCGCCAGCGTCCGAGACATCAGTTAGTGTCACTACGGAGAATGCTGGAATTGCGAGCGGGGTTTCGGATAGCGCCGCGGCACTGGTGATTGGCGACCCGAGCCTGCCAGTCGATCAGCCCCCGGTGAACACGGTGCCGGGGCCGCAGACAACAAACGAAGACACGCCACTGGTGATCGGTGGACTGTCCGTCGCCGACCCAGATTCGGGCACGTCGCCGATCAACACGCTGTTCCAGGTCAACCAAGGGGTATTGAATATCGATACCTCGATGCCCGGCACGATTGTCTTGCCGGGTGGCACCGTCCAACTGGGCAACGGCGCCGTGGTCGTCGGCAACGGC
>DASXEJ010000114.1 GCA_036490175.1 Pirellulales bacterium
ACGCCCCCAGCGGCACTAAACTGGCTCTCGCCAATCGTTTTGCAAATCCGCACGGGCGGAAGAGCGCGGGCGTAGCTCAGTTGGTAGAGCGCTAGCTTCCCAAGCTGGATGTCGAGGGTTCGAATCCCTTCGCCCGCTTTCGACTTACGATTTTCCTGGCAGGAAACCCTGGCAGGAAATGAAAGCTCTCCCGAGCCCGGTTGCTGCCGAGCTCGGGAGTAACGCAGCAGACCTTTCGATCCGCTGGTTGCCACCAGTAGTGACCACTTTTTGGTTTGGATCGGGAGGTCTGCTTTATGCCACGCCCGCGCAAGCCCTGGTATCGCCGCGACCGCAGCGCTTTCTACGTCGAATTCCAGGGCCGGCAAATTCTGCTGGCCAAAGGTCCGCCAGATGCGGAGACCCGGCAAGTTGCCGAGCAAAAGTTTCACGCCTTGATGGCCGAGTGTCTGGCCAACCCGCCGGTCGACGGCGGCAATCCGACCGTCGCATCGCTGGTCGACGCGTTTCTCGATTACTCGCAGAAACACGATGCCGAAAGCACGCACTATGAACGCAAGCTTTACCTGGAAAAGTTTGTTGACGATCGCGGCCGAAAATTGGTGCGCGACTGCAAGCCCTACGATCTGACGAGCTGGATCGACGCCCATTCGACTTGGCACAGCGACGCCACGAAATCCTACGCCGTGCGGACGGTCAAGCGAGCCTTCAACTGGGCAGTCGAGCAGGGACTGATTCCTCACAATCCCTTCGATCGAGTGCGGCAGCGTAGTGGCGGCCGGCGACGGCCTATGACCGAGGTTGAATTCAAGAGCCTGCTGAAGACGATCGGCCGACGCAGCCGCATCGGCGAATTGCTTCGATTCGTAGCGCTCACCGGCTGTCGCTCGGGCGAAGCTCGCCTGCTGCGCTGGCGCGAGGTGGACCTTCATTCCTCGGTCGCCTGCCTCAGCAAGCACAAGACAGCCCGGACGCTTCGAGAGCCCAAGCCCAGGGTCATTCGGCTGGTCGCTGATGCCGTGAAGCTGCTGAACCAAATCCGTCGCCGCAACGACCATGCGGATTTCGTGTTTGTCTCCAGCCTCAAGCGACCCTGGCGGCGCTGCTCGATTCAGCAAGCCATCCGGCGCGCTCGACGCGCGGCGAACCTGCCCGAGGACGTCGTCCTTTACGGCTTGCGCCATCGCTTCGGCACTGAATCGATTAAACACGGGAACGACCTCAAGACGACCGCCGAATTGATGGGGCATTCGACAACCCGGATGACGGAACACTACGTCCACTTCGCCGGCGAGGACGCGCACTTGGACGCGGCGACGCGGCGGGCAGCCAGCTGGGCAAAAGGTGCTTGAACGGAGCCCCAAGCTCGACCTGGGTACGTTGCCGCCGAGTCGGTTCTCCGGCGCGGGTCTCCGCGGCTGCGATGTATTCCTGGAGCGCGGATTTTTCGATGCGGTATACGCCGCGGCCCGCGCCCGGCAGTTTCCATGCCTTCAAATGGCCAAGCCGGATGGCATTGCGAATATGCCCATCGGCCACTCGAAGCGCTGCAGCAACCTCGCGCACCGTCAGCACGTCCGGAAGCTGCCGCCATATGCCCGCGGCCGGCAACGACTCATTGACTGAGGTGCAAACGCGTTCGGCTTGGGAATCTTGGTCGGACATGGCGAAAATCACCTTTCGACGCCGTGAGGCGCGTTTTTGGTGATCTTTCGCCGAGCCGGAGGTGGGTCACAACCGGTGCGGGGCTCATGCAAGCGTCTTTGCCTGCGGGCGTCAGCCGTCTCGCCGCCGGCGCCCACCCTAGGTCGAGCGCCCGCTCATGATGCGACTTCACGGCCTTGCCGATCGCTTTGCTTCGCTTCTGCTGGGGAAATCTGCGAACCGTTCTCGTCCGGATGAGCGCCGGCCGTTGCCAATAACTATCGTCCGCTTCCTTCGGCTTGGCAAGCAGATTTTCCCGGTCCAGAGCGCTGAAACGCCACGTCGGAGTGGCAGACTTCCTTTGCGGCGCGCTGCCCACGCCAGCTCCAGATCTGATGGCATCGTGGTTTTATCGATCGAGCTGCACTGCCAACCAGGCGGCAAACGCTCATCGGAGATTTTCTTTTTTTGCCGAATAGGTCGCACGCTGCCGACCGAGCTTGCCCAGAATTGGCGAACCGGCCGGGACTTGGCTAGACTTCTCGCTAGGAGACGGCTCGGTTGCCGTCGATCTAGAACCACCCGCAGGAGACACTTTCGAAGCCGTGCGTAGCCGCGGCAATGAAACAACTTGTACGACGCGTTAGCGTCGAGTTCTGCTTCCACAGAAACGACCAACCTGAGCCGCAAAGCTCTTGATGCAAAGAAGCAGTGCTTGACCTGCGCCCCGAAAGGGGCGTCGGGCCAGGTGCTGTTCTTTGCGCCCCTTGGTCGGGGTCTGTGGAGCGGCCTTGGTTTCGACGCCCTCTTTTTTGCGCCGTTTGCAACTGCTCTCACGCAGAGGTTTCAACAATGGCTCGGTCGCATTTTAGGATCTGGTTCGAAGATGAACTCCGCCGGCAAACGGGGAGGCGGCTACAGTGGCCACAGCTGATGCGAGCGCTTATACGTGACGAGGTCAATCGCATCCGCGAGGACGGCGCGCCATATGAGGGTGCCGCTGTGTTCATTGATCGTGATGCAGTCGCATCGGGTTACGCCGACCGGCCGGACCAGCATCGCGAAGACCTCTCGGTCTATCGGCTCTACACGCTTGTTCACCGGCAGGCGGCTGGTTGTTTGACGGTGGGAGACCAGCCAGTTTGGCTGGTGACATGCCAAGTGCCGAATCAAGGGCACTACTCTCGCAGAGCTGCTGACCTACTGGGTGTCAGACCGGATGGTTCTCTAGTAGTGTTCGAGTGCAAGGTGGCAAACAGCAGCGACACGCCATTTGTAGCACTACTCGAAGGGCTGGATTATTTAGCTCACTTGATGATCGACCAGAACTTCGAGCGGCTCGAACAAGGATTCGCTGAATGGCGCCATGGTCATGCAACACCGACTGGATTTGAGAACGTGTCCATGAATCTGAACGGGCGCCACTCAGTGACAGTTCTTGCGCCGCAGGCCTACTTTGACGCTCACCGCTTGGACTCCACGGGCATTGAGCAGGATTGGGAATTCCTCTGTGATCGACACTGGCACGCAGCACCGTGCATAGTTGAGCTCGAATTCGCCGTGACTGACTACACGGCTGCCCCATGCACGCCACTTCGCTTGTCTACCGTATCGCGATAAGGCGATCCACCGGGCCACCGCAAAGTTTCTCGAGGTGCTCAATGCGAATTAGCTTCGCTCGTGGGGACTTATTTGGAAATGCTGCAGCCCAGTGCGACGGCATCGCTGCCAGGGCAATCGCACGTTAATTAGCTGAAAAGCCGGCGTAAATGGCGTTGAGCACCTGCTCATCCCAGCCGGCGCGGAGTCGTTTGCCACGAATATTCTCTTTGAGGGTGGTGTCACGTTGCAGGATGTTCAACGCCATCCG
>DASXEJ010000115.1 GCA_036490175.1 Pirellulales bacterium
GTGCAAGCGCAGCGTCAGAAGCCCGACGAGATAGCTATACTGCAACACGCGACGCGGTAACTTCGTAGTGGTCATCACCTCCTGCTACGAAGTCTCGCCAGCTAGCGGATTAAGCTGGCGGAAGAGGATTTCTACAGAGCAGGAATAACCTCATTTTCCCCCGCGTGGCTAGATGCGTGGGTTTTCAATAATCGTTCCATCCGGCATTCGATGTAGTTCGGCAACTTCGTTTCCCTCCAAATCGTAACTCGTGGTTCGCTGTTCGGCGCGATTGCCAAATTCATCGAACAGCCGGAGAGAAATGAAACGAATGCCACCTGCTGCTCGCGCGTCCTTGGAGTTTAGAAGCAGGGAATCGAAGTTGGCATTGCTCGCAGCGGGAATACCGTGGACGACACGGTAGGCTGCTATCATTGAATGCCCCCGGAAAACGCGGCGGAAACTGACTTCGGCCTGACCCACTACCGATTTCCGGTGGCGGTTCCCTCCGTCGGGTTTGTGGGACGATAATGCTTCACGTCACCGTGGAGTTCCGATTTCCAGGCGCGATCGATTGATTCCTTGATGATTCGCAGCGTATGCGCGGGGTCCGCACCAGTGGCTTCCCTCAGCGAGATCGCAATGTTCCCTGCAATCGCAACTATGATTTCCCCCCAGATATTCGGATTCTCGTCCAAACCCGTCCCGGTCCGCGTCATGACGCTTACTTTGTCAGAATGAGCCCATGCCGACACCAACTCGATTGCTTTCAGATCGTGCGCAATGCTTTCCGGGATGACTAATCTTCGGTCGTCGGCGGTGGGATTGTCGCTCATGCTCGTATCATACCATGCCTGCAAAAAAACGCTGACGCTCAGAGTGAACCAGTACCCGATTTGCAGGCTTTTTGCGTGGGCTGTTGGCCGCTGTGACACTGACGATCTCGGCCCATGAGTTCGGGCGACGCGAGCCGCTGCGAAGTGACTGCGCATGAAAAAACCTCGAGGTAACGACTCCCAGCGCCGCTCCGATTTCCCACGAGGAAATCTCACAGCCGTCGAACCTCGAGGTCATGTCGTGAAGAGCGCGCATGCACTCGTCACGACATACCGACACTGTAGCCAATGCCTTGACAAGACGCAAGAGAGTTGACCGACTGCGCGAGCGCGCGGCGATGTGCCGCGCGGCCTTCAGCGCCCGTGCGTGTGCTGTTGCACAGTCGAGCGCGATGCAGCGCACGAGTCCAGCGTGCGCACCAGCTCGCGAAATCGTTCGCCGCGCGCGCGATAATCGACAAACTGATCGTAACTGGCACAAGCGGGCGACAAGAGGATCGCTTCTCCGCTCTGCGATTGTCGCCAACACCAGTCGAAGCCCGCGTCGAGAGTTTCGCAGCGAGTGCTTGGGCAGTCAGACCGGCTCATGGCGATCCATTGCTCGTGTAGTCGCGAACTGCTGGCTCCATAAAAAGCTACGCCGCGGGCATGACGCGGTATCGCCGACAGTAGTTCGGACATGTCGATCCCCTTGTCATATCCGCCGATCAATAGCCAGCAGCGGCCCGAAAAGGTTCTCATGGCGGCAATCGTCGATTCCGGCGTGGTGGCCATCGAATCGTTGTAGAACTCACGGCCGGCAACCATCGCGACCAATTCCAAGCGGTGGGGCAGACCTTCGTATTCACGCAGCGCTGCTTCGACGCCTGCGGGCGAACAGCCGGCCGCCAACGCCGTGGCCGCGGCCAGCGCGGCGTTGGATCGATTGTGCACGCCCGGCACGCGCAACGCCGGCAATTGCCCGTCTGCAACAGGCGCCACAACTTTCTCAGGCAGAATCGAGTTCCATTCCGGTCCCAACGTATTCAGGTCGGCCACCGCCACGCCGTTCGTCCCCAGCTCGGCAAATAACCGCTGCTTGGCCGCAGCATAGTGGGCCACCGTGCCATGCCAATCGAGATGATTGGCCGTGAAGTTCGTCAGCACCGCGATACCAGGCAGACGGCATTCGCGCGACAGCCAGGCCAATTGAAAGCTGCTGATTTCGAGCACCACCCACGAATCGGAAGTCATTGTGTCCAAGTCGCCGAGCAGGCTGTGGCCGATATTGCCTCCCACGAATGTCGATCGGCTGTCGGCTCGCAACATTGCGGCGATCATGGCCGCCGTGGTCGACTTTCCATTCGACCCTGTCACTCCGATCACGTGGCCTGGGCAGCGTTCGAGGAATAACTCCAACTCGCTGGTGATCCGCACCCCGCGAGCGACCGCACGCGACACCAGCGGATGGCCAGGGCGTACTGCCGGATTAACCACGACGAGATCAGCATGATCGATCGTTGTCAGATCGCTATCGCGCTCTGCATCCCGGCCGAGACGCCAATCCGCGATATCAACATCGGCCAACGCCGCGATCGAGTCGGCCAGCTCCGCGGCCTCGGCCCGATCCAAAACGGTGACGATCGCCCCCTCGCCCGCCAGCCATCGCGCGGCCGCTACGCCACCACCATGCCTCCCCAGGCCCAGGACGATCGCTCGCTGTCCGCGTAGCTCCATCTGCGTGACTCCATTGCGGCGTGCGACGTAATCAGGTGTTACATCTTCATCGTGCGAGACGGGTGCCATGCCCACGCGCAGCGTGGGCATGCACGGCAGCAATTCCCCATTGCGGTGAGATGCTAAATTTTCCAACCCAACTCTTGGATAACCTCGCCGAAACATGTGACCAGCCGGCGAAAATCTTCCGGAAAGACATGGCCAATCGTCCCCACGCGAAACGTGTCAGCGTGACTTACCTTGCCGGGGTAGATGACGAAGCCACGCCGCTTCAACGCCTCGTAAAGGACGTCAAAAGTAAACCGCTCATCGCGCGGATAAAGAAACGAGGTAATGATTGGCGAACGATGCTTCTCGTCCAAAAGCAGACGGAACCCCAACTTGGTAAGGCCTGCCACCAGCACGCGATGGTTCTCGGCGTAACGTTGATGACGCGCAGCCACGCCCCCTTCGGCATCGAGCTCGGCGAGAGCCTGATGTAGTGCCAGGAGCACATGTGTGGGAGACGTGTAGCGCCATTTTCCCCCTTTGGTCTCCATCTCGCGCCATTGATCGAACAGGTCCAGGCTCAGCGAGCGGGCCCAACCCTCGGAGCTGGCCAGCTGGTTGCGACGGGCGACGACAAACCCAAAGCCCGGCACTCCCTGCACGCACTTATTGGCAGAAGAAATCACGTAGTCGGCCCCGATTTCGTCCGCATCCAGCGGCATCCCGCCAAAGGTGCTCATGGCGTCCAGCACCAAGACCCGGCCATGACGTCGCACAATGCGTCCCACCTCGGCGATTGGGTTGACCATGCCGGTCGTCGTTTCGCAATGGACCAGGGCCACGTGCGTGATCGCCGGATCGGCCGAGAGTAGTTCGTCGATCCGTCGCGTGTCGGTCGGTTCGATCTCGGGCTGAGTGACTGTCACATGGTCGATCGCCAGCCGGGCCGCAATCTGCGCCATGCGCAGCCCATAGGCCCCATTGTTGGCCACCAGCAGCTTGCCAGCGCGCGGAATGACAGAACCGAGAGCGGCCTCGACGGCGAACGTGCCACTTCCCTGCATTAGCACGGCGGTGTATTCGTTACTCGCCGTCGCCAACCTCACCAGCCGAGCCCGCACGTCCTGGACGATGTCGTTATAGTCGCGGTCCCAGGTCGACACGTCGCGCAGCATGGCCTCTTTGACCGTGCGGCTGGTGGTCAGCGGGCCGGGCGTCAGCAGTAGGTAAGGAACGTCGTCATCCATGCCTGGCACCCTGTCTAGCGCGAGCGAGCAAACATTGCGTTCGCGCCGAGTTATTTTTGCGGCCGCTCGCCGTCGGCGAGCCAGCCGTTGATGTAAGTGATGATTTTCGGTACGTCGGCCACCGAGTCCTCGACCAGGTGCGCGCCTGCGGAAACTAACTTGTGGCGGGCGCGATCGACGCGCGCGTTGCGCTCAAGCGGCGCGAGTGCGGCGAATTCACTGACCGTGCAACCAACATCGCTACCGGTGTGCGTGACCCCCACGCTCCACACGCCGGCCGCCAGGCCTTCTTCGATGTCGGGCACGGTGTCGCCAATTTTCAAGACGGTCGCCGGGGGATAAATGCCCAGCGCTTCCATGTTGCGATAGATCATCCACGGCGCCGGCCGGCCTGCGGGCACTTCATTGGGGGCCACGTTATGGTCGGGCACATATCCCTGGGCGGCACCGGCTTGCCAGGCGCGCTCGGCGGCCTCGGCAAAGTAGCCGGTCGTCGTGCCGACCTTGATCCCGTGCTCGCGCAGCCAGGCCACGCTTTTCAGCACGCCCGGTATCAATTGGCAATGCTCGCGGACAGATTCCAATTGGCGCGGAATGAATTGATCCTGATAAACCCGATCGACGTCCGCCTCGGTCCAAGGGTGGCCATGTACGGTTCGCCACAGCTCGGCTACGCGCGGCATGGCAAGAATCGCTCGCAGATGGTCCCGTTTGCCGACGCCCATCGGCTCGCGCGCTTCGGCCAGTGTGACTTGCACGCCGAAGTGCGCAAGCGCGTCGACAAAGGGTGCCACCGGGGCGAAGCAACCATGATCAACCGTCGTGCCCGCCCAGTCGAAGATGACGAGCCGCACCGTGAGAGGATTCATAGCATTGTGGGTGAGTGTCATCGGGGCATTGTGTCGTGTCGCGGCGATTTTTTCAAACCACAGTTGTTCAAACCGTGGCGTCCAAGACGCGGTGGCGCCGCCGCACGTCGTGCATATACCAGTACAACACCGCGGCCACGAGCGTAGCGACGGCGACCGCCCCCAGCGTTGCAAAGGCGGCCGACCAACCGTGCTCGTCGGCGATGGCCCCCACGCCATAGCCCGAGATGATCCCGCCCAGGTACCCGGCGGTGTCCGCCAGGCCGGCGGCGGTCGAGCTGCCCCGCTTGCCACCGAAATCTAGTGAAATGACTCCGGTCAAAAAAGAGTACGGCCCCAGCAGCGCGAAGGAAACCAAACTAGTCAGCAAGAGCGGCACAACAACGCCTTCACCCGGCTCGCGCTGGGCCAGCCCGTAGAGCGCCGCCACAAGCAGCCCGAGAAACGGCAACATTACCATGCCGCGCCGGCCGCGTGTCAGACGATCGGTCGCCAGTCCGGCCGCGATCGTCGACAGTCCGCCAACGAGCGGGAACAGAGCGCTTGCCGTGGCTGCGCCCGAATCGGTCAGGCCGACCGCTTCTTTCAGGTAGATCGGATTCCAGGTGTTGAATGTCTCGCGAACCATGGTCAGTCCAAAGCTGATGACGCACACCAGCCAGAACGAAAAACTACTGGCCAACGGCCACAACAGATCGAACAGATCGGCAGGCCGGGGCGCGTTTCCTTGCGGACCGTAGACGTTCTCGGGATTGGCGTCGGGCTCGTAAGCGCCGACGTCTGCAGGGCTCGACTTGAGCGTGAACATGCTGACCAGTGAGATGGCTGCCAAAAGGCCGGCGGCCGCGAAAAACAGACCGCGCCATCCCAACCCCAGGTACAGCAGTGCCCCCAGACCCAGCCGTGCGATGGCATCGCCAAACAGATAGCTCAATGTGAGCACGCCGAAGATGCTGCCGTGGCGCGCCGCCGGAAACCAGCGCGAGGCCACTTTCACCAGCGCGCTCCAACCCATCGACTGCACCAGGCGATTCACGCTCCACACGGCCAGCATGGCGGCAAAGCCGGTTGCCAGGCCGAATAAAACAGTGCAAACCACCGAGGCGAGCATGCCGAATAAGAACATCCGCCGGCCGCCGACAAAGTCGCAGACCATGCCGCTGGTGAACTTTCCCAACGCGTACCACAAAATGCTGACGCTGGCGATCAGGCCAAAGCGGCGCTTGCCCGAGGATTCTTCGCGCGGCTTCTGCGGCGCCACGGTAGCCGGCTTGTCGTCGCCCAGCCCCACCAGCCGTTGGGCATAGGTGATCGCGCCGCCCAGCCGGTGCGAAAATCCGTCGCGCGCCTGGTTAATCCATTCCTCAGTCGCGCTGACAGGCTGCCCGGCCAGTTCAGCCTGCAACGATGGACCCGCCACCGACAAATTCGACCGGCAGACGTAATAGCCCGCATACCCTACCCACAGCGTGGCGAAGGTTATCAATTGCCAACGGAAAAGTTGCTGCTGCCGGTTCATGCCGCCGAATCATAGCGGCCTTGGATCGTCGACGCCAATGCCGCGCTGCTTGACAGCGCCCTCTGTGGCAAACGACGATTGGGCTTGGCCTGCGGCCGCGACAAGACGGAGCAGCCTTCGACACGAATGCTCGTAGGAGACGCGAATTTGAATCGGCCCGCTGATAACGATCTTTCCGCCGAAAAGTCGGAAGGAGACACGAACATTTCGGCGCTGCGTGCCGCCTGGCAGGCAGAGTCGCTCGATGCCGAAACGCGTGAGCTGCTGGCCGACGACGCTCGCTATTTCTTGCACCAGTCGCTGTCGACTCCCTGTCTCAACGCGCTGCGCTCCTGCGGCGGCATCTGGCTAGAGGACCTTGCCGGGCGGCGCTACATGGATTTCCACGGCAACAATGTCCACCAAGTCGGGTTCGGCAATTCCCAGGTCATTGACGCCATCAAATCGCAACTCGACGAGCTGCCGTTTTGCACCCGGCGATATACCAATCGCGTGGCAGTCGACCTGGCGCGCAAACTGGTTGAAATTACGCCGGGGGATCTGGGAAAAGTTCTGCTCTGTCCGGGCGGTACGAGCGCCATCGGCATGGCCATGAAGCTGGCCCGGATCGCTACGGGCCGACACAAGTTCATTTCCATGTGGGACGCCTTTCATGGCGCTTCGCTGGACGCAATCAGCGTTGGGGGTGAGGCCGTGTTCCGCGCGGGCGTGGGGCCATTACTGCCAGGTTGCGAGCATGTGCCGCCGGCCGACGCCTATCGCTGCCTGTGGGATTGCTCGTCGCGCGGCGGCTGCGATCTGAAATGCGCCGCGTACCTGGAATACGTGCTCGAACACGAACGCGACGTGGCGGCCATTATCGCCGAGCCCGTCCGTAGCACTCCCTACATTCCGCCCCCCGAGTATTGGCAGGCCGTCCGTAAAGCATGCGATCGGCACGGAACGCTGTTGATCTTCGACGAGATCTGCCACGGCCTGGGGCGCACTGGCCGGATGTTTACCTGCGAACATTTTGATGTCACGCCCGATATCCTCGTCATCGGCAAAGGCTTGGGCGGCGGCGTGATGCCCCTGGCGGCCATGATCGCACGACCGGGGTTAGATATCGCGGCCGATCGTGCCCTGGGACATTACACACACGAGAAGAGCCCCGTCTCATGTGCAGCCGCCTTGGCTACGATCAACTACATCGAAGAACACCAACTGGTCGAACATGCCCGCACAGTTGGCGCGAAGACCTTGGCGGCGCTGCGCGCGTTACAAGCGCGGCACCCGCTGATCGGCGACGTGCGAGGACTGGGGCTCTTGCTAGGAGTCGAGTTGGTGACCGACCGTCAAACCCGGCAGCGGGCCACCGCCGAGGCCGAAGAGGTGATGTATCGCGCCTTGGCCAAGGGGCTGAGCTTTAAGCTCACCATGGGAAACATCATCACGCTCACGCCTCCTTTGACCATTACCAACGAGGAAATGGAACAGGCCGTCGCCATTCTGGATGCGTGTTTGAGCGAGGTCGAGGCGGCACGGCGTTAGAGTGGGCCGGATCTCAGCCGCGTCCTTCGTTACGTCACCGGCAAGGTCGCCTTAGGGGCGTGGCCAATGTGGGCTTCGGGCACGCTGGTCTCGGGGGCGCTCGCCGGGCGCTGATCGAAAAGTATCAGCAGGTTCGGCAGCATGAACAGGTCGCCCAGCATGGCCGCGGTCATGGCCGCGCTCGACAGCAGGCCAAAGTGAAACAGCGGCTGAAAGTCGGTCAGCAAAAACACGGTGAAGCCTGCAATGTGTACGACCGAGGTCAACACGATCGGCCGTCCCAGGTCGGCGATCGTCTGCACGATTCCGGGGCGCGTGGCCATGCCGCGCTCGCGCGTTAGCCGCTGGTAGTGCAACACAAAGTGCATGGTGTCGTTCACCGCGATACCTAGTGCAATCGTGGCCACCATCGCCGAGCCGGAGCTGATTGGTATTTTGAACAGTCCCATGACGCCATACAGGGCCAGCACGGGAAACAGGTTCGGCGGCAGCGCCAACAACGTGAATTTCAACGAACGGAACAAAAATGCGCACACCACTGCGATGATGATGACGCTCGATCCTAGCCCCCACAGGATGCCGCCGCTTAACCCTTCGCCCAGTTGTACGACCTGGGCAATTGACCCGCACAGGTAGCAGTCGAAGCGATCGTGCGGCAAATTGTCGCGGGTAAATCGCAGCAGCGGGGCAAAGCCTTCGGCCCCTTCCTCATGGGCCAGAAACGTCAGTCGCAGCGCCCCTTTTCCCTGTTTGTCGTGATTCCAGCTTTGGAATGTGTTGGAGAAGATCGACGACTGCGAAGTCACGCGCCCCAGCTTGGCCAGATAGGCGGTCAGGCCTTCTTCTCGGCGGACCTTCTCCAACTGCTGCTGAAATGCCTGTTGGCGCTGGTGAAAAGCATCGGTTGAGACGACCCGCATCACCCCCAGGTCGCGTCGCGCGAGGATCAGGTCGCTATACGCGCGGGCCTCTTTACGATTGGCCTCGTACACTGGGTCGGCGGCACGCCCCGCCTTTGGCGGCGCCGCGAATTCCTTCGGCACCAGCACCACGTCTAGCTGATAGACGCCGAACTCGCGCTTCGAGAACAGGTCGAGCGCCCTGGCGATCGGCTGCTCTTTGTTGAAGAACGAAAATGGGTCGGCATCCACGTAAAGCCCGATCGGGTAATCGGCCGGCCGCGGCCATGCGCAGAAAAAGAGTAATAACGTCACGCCTAACAGACCCAGGCTGGTCAGCACCGGCCGACGGGTCACGGCGGTCGCGTAACGGCGAAAACGATCCTGCGTCAGCACGACTCCGCCCGAGGCGTTGCGGATGGGAATGATTTGCGAAACCAGAAAAACACCAAAAAACGCCAATAGCGACCCTATAAATAATTGCACGCCCAGGTCGCGTACCGGCGCCAGATCGTTAAACACGAGCATCAAAAAGCCGATCGCCGTTGTTGCCGCGGCGCCCAGGCAGGGCACGGCAACCCAACTGACCAGTTGCTTGCGCTCGCGCCCGTTGCCGGTGCTGCCATGCTCGGCCGCGTATTCGCCGAAGTGCATCGTCGATGCTACGCCGATGATTGAAATCAAGGCCGGCGTCGCCACGGTCACCACGCCCAGCGTCCCGCCCCCAGCGCCCAGCCAGCCCAGCACCAGTAAGATCGCCAAGGCGCTCCCGAGCACCGCCACGGCCAAGGTGCGCCAGGTGCGAAAACTGAAATACAGACTCAGCATTCCCACTGCGATCGACGCGGGCAAAAACGTAAACGCCACCTGTCGGGCACGTTTCTCAAGCTCCATCATCATCACGATGGAACTGGCCACGTGAAATTCCACGCCCTGGCCCCACGCACCATCGGTGCGTTCGTGAGCCACGATTTTTTGGACTGAATCGACGACCGAGCGCCGTCGCTCGTTCAGCACATCGTCGGTTTCTTTGCCTGGATGAAATTCCAATTCGCAGACGCCGACCAATGTTCGCGTGGGATCGTCGGGCGGGGGATTGTCCCATAATGCTCCGGCATACAGGCTGAAACGCTCGTGGTTTGCCGGGTCCAAGAGCGTCATCAGCGGGACGCCCTCGATCTGATCCGCCACCAGCGACGTGTCGTATACCTGCTTCACGCCAGGGATGGCGGCGAATTCCTTGCGCAGGTGAGCCAATCGCGGCAGATCTTCTTCGGTGATCGGGCGGCTGAAGTGCAGCCCCACGGCGACCGTGTCGCCAACGTCAAAATGGCTGTCGAAAACCTTCCACGACTCGACCGTGGGGCGCGGCATCCAACGCTCGGGCGAGTCGAGGATTTCCAGCTTGGTGAGCAGAAAGACCGAGGCTGCCATGGCGGCCAGCATCACCAGCCAAACGGCGCCGCGATATCGGTCGATCAGATTGAGAATTGTTTCCATCGGCCAAGCCCGGCTGAGTGGCGCCTCTGCGATGGCCGCCCCCCTCGGGCGGCGCCAACCCAACTTACGAGCGACTCGCGACAGCAGGGCATCGCCAGATTATGGCCATGCTGATGGAATAACGCCAGCGTGGTTGTTGTGCGGCGGGCAGGGCCCGTCGGAATTCGGGACTCAATCGTTGCGACTGCCCAGTTCCCCTTGGCGAAACGTGGATAGGACCGAGAGCGACTTTCCATGCCCATCCAAGCGACACTGTCGTGCATGACGCGCTTCAGCGTGTCATCTTGCGCCGGCTCGACGGGCTGGCCGCGGTTGTAACCGGCGGTTTCACAGTGGCCTGTGCTTCATCACCCGTGGGTTCGTCACTGTTCGGCAGCACGATATGAATGCACAAGACCGACTCGCGGGGGATGTCACTGCGAACATTTTCTTTGGCCGCGCTTACTTTGCCAAAGGCGGCACCGATCAGTGGCAAGCCGCCCAGCACCGGCACTTCACGCTTTTCGTAAACGAGTTGCTCGTCGGACAGGATGATCGAGTCGTCGGTGATTTTCGTCAGGCTGCCGCGCACGGCCACGGCCTTGTCCTCTTCGGCTGCCACGACGCGGCACATGGTGTTGAGTGGGGGAGATTCATCGTCGACCTCGGTCGTCGGCTGCGGGCTTTTGGCATGAGACCAATCGGTGATCGTTGCAATCTCGCGTGGGATCCAGAATATCTCTGTTTGGCGTCCCTTCTCGGCGCGTTGAGACTGCCGAGAACCGGCCAACCCGCGTGCATCGCCGCGCCCTTCGGAGACCTTTCGTAGCACGATCCAGCGATCCGTGGCCTTGACGAAGTCGCCCCGCACACGTTTGGCGACGCCCTGGCACTGGACGTCGATGGTGTACGAATCGCCCGGCACAAAATCATCAGCCACCGGCTCTGTGAGCGACACGGCCACGGCCTCTTGGCCGCGGGCCTGTCCCGCCGCCATCACCAAAAGACACCCGAGAGCACAGCAACCGATCGAGCGGCAACACATAAACAGACGCATAAACGAGGGCCTCCGTAACGACTACCAGGCGACCGAACGGCATAGCTTTACGGCAATTGCGATCCATCGGCAATGCCGATTTCGATGTCGATTTCGACTGTCTCGCCAGCAGCGGTTGGAGACCGGTTCCGATCTCCATGTCCGAAACGTAAGCTGGCAGTTAGCAGAACGTTAGGAAGGAAGAGGAGCGGCAAATATCACCCCCTCAGGGTGTTGACAGATTGTATACTACGCCCCTAAATTAGCTGTGTTCGAGAGTTGCTCGGCCGCCCTGGGCAAGCACACGTTTGCCCCGTTTTGCCCGGCGATACTTAGCTGGGGCGGAGTGCATCTCGATGTCTTCGGTCGGCACGTACAGTGCGCTTGCAGAGCCGTTGCTCCACTCGGGATCGAGTGGTTGATGGTTATTCGAAGGAATGTAATTTCGTGGGAGGGAACCTTTTGGCCACAACACAACGTGCACTCAGTGAAGTGCTGCCACTGGCGCAATCCGCGCTTTCCGAGAGTCCGATCTTCGACCTTCGCGATCTGACCGTCGAAGAAGGTGAAGAAGCGCTCGTCCTGCGCGGCCGCGTGTCGAGTTACTATCACAAGCAGATGGCGCAAGAGATCGTTCGCGCCGTCTCCGGTCGTGAAATCGACGTGATCAACTCGATCGCCGTGCGCTAATCTGGCACCCCAATCCGAGACTCTACCGGTCCCACGTTCTGTGGGCTGGGGCATTTCCGGTGGCGCATTACTTGCGCGGCGCTAACCATCATCGCGCGATTTTCGCGTCTCGGATCTCAAGCAACGCGGACGTTATGCGGCGCGGCGCATCCGGCCGGCGATCTGTTGCCAAAGTGCCATCACCTGGCGATAGTTGGCCTCCACCGGCTGCCGCTCTGCCAGGTGCCGTGCGGCCATTCCCATCTGCTGTCGCGTCGTCGGATCGAGCAAGGTCGTTAAATGCGCGGCCAATTGCTGCCAGTCGCCTGGATCGTCGATCACGAATCCGTCGCGTCCTTCGGTGAGCAATTCGCTTGCGCCGTTATGGCTCGATGTAATCACCGGCACGCCGCTGGCCAACGCTTCCAGCACCACCAGGCTGCACGAGTCGTACCAGGTCGGTAGCGCAAACACGTCAGCGGCCGCATAAAACGGCGCCGTATCCTCGATCGCTCCCAGACACGCGATCGCATCTTCGGCGCCTTGATCGCGAGCCGCCCTGGCGTACTTGCGGGCGTCGTCTCCGCCGATCGTGACCAGTCGTACCGGCTTGTTTGCCTGACGCAATTGGCCGACGGCGCGAATCAAGGTCGGCAAGCCCTTCAGCGTCGCATTGTGGGCGACAAACAGCACCAGCAGCTCCTCCGGGCGGATTTTCAGTCGTTTCCGCACCGCATCACGGTGCAGCTCCCGGTTCGCCGGAGCAAACCGTTGCAAATCGACGCCGTTGTAGATCAATCGCGTCCGTTCCATCGGCCAGCCGAGCGTGCGCTCCAAATCGCGGGCCACCAGCTTGGACACGGCGATTACCCAGCGGCGATGATCCGCGTATTGGCGCCAGTGAAGTCGCTCGCTCTGGTGTGCTCGTAGCGACAGAGACTGTGCAACGCGCCGCACTGTGCGCTTCCAGGGGGGCATCGATAGCAGCTTGCGGTCGAACTGCGCCCGGGCGGCGCCAAAGTGCGGCTGCAGAATATCGAAATTCCAGCCAAACCCCATGTCATGTACCAGGTCCAAATCCAGCTCGCGCAGGGTCTCATCAATAGCCGTTGCGAACGCATACGGAGAGTGCGTTCGCGGTACCACATGCGGCACCACGGGCAAGGCTCTTGCGGCTGGCCCAAAGCTCTGCGCCACCACGTGTACTTCATAGCCGGCGGCGATCGCGCGCTCGGCCAATTCGCAGGTCCAGCGTTCGGCGCCGCCGCGTTGCGGGTTGAATTGACGAATGACCAGTCCGACTCTCATGGTTGCTGTCCCAGTTTTAGTTCCATGAACCATTGCTTCCGCAGCACGCTGCGCAGCAACCGTTTGTCTTGGGGGCGGAGCTTGGCAACCCCCAGATAGACTTTGAAAAACGCCAATTTGCGGCTACGGCTGACAAAATCGCGCGGAGCCGAGTAAGCCAGTTGCGCGAGGTCTTTAACGATCCATCGACCGCGCAGATGTTTGCGATGCTGAACGCGTTGCAAATCGATGAGCCGCACGTCAAACGCGCCTGCCTGCGGCTCACGAATGAAAAAATGGCAGCAATAAAGATCACGATGGTTGTAGCCCTGCCGGTGGAACCGGCCAGCAACGCCAGCCACGGCCGTCAGCAGACGGTCGAAATCCCGATCCCGATGTTGGCCGGCGGCGGCCGCATTGTTGGTGGCAGTGAATCGGCCGCGCATGTAATGATCCAACTGCGCATAGCCCGCCAGTTCTTCAGTAAGTACGAACGATTCCAGCAGGCCGTCGCGACGCAGCTGCTCGCCGAAGGCGATCACGGTCATGGCCGGAATGCCCGCTTCGGCCAGCCGGGCGACGTTTTCCGCCTCGATGCGGCCGGGGGTCAGGGGGATGGAATGCGGCACGCGTGCTCGTATCCAGTTACCAAAACTGCGCACATGGTGCTTCTTGAGAAACGCGCCCCCTGGCTGCGCCTGCGCGGTGTGCAATTGCAGCCGCCAGTTTTCTCGGTCGGGAAGCGCCCGCATCAGCCGGCCCTGAGTGGTCGCCATCAAGGCAGCGAAACTATCGATTCCCGCCTCGGCCAGCGACTCTCGGTAATGCGCGTTGATCCACAATTGCGGTTCGCCGGGCGAGGGACGCGGCACCTGGCTGGGGCCCGCTGCAGGAGCCAAAGCAGTCGGCGCTCCGCTGGTCTGCATCGGTACCATGTGCGGCAGTGGCGCAGCAGGGCGTACCGTTGGCCGCGCGGCCAGTGCCGTCTGCGCGCCAGATTTGGGCGACCAGGTGGGGATTACAAGTGGACCGTAAGTATGGTCGGAGTCGTCCGTCCACGGTTCGTCTGCCGATGGTTCGACGTTACTGGCGCGCTCGATCGCCTCGAGCTGCGATTGCACCGCGCGGTACACGTCGTCCACCGTCAGATCGCGCATGCACTGGTGATGCCCGAGCGGGCAAACCTGCTGCATGCAGGGTCCGCAGGGCACTTTGTGCTGCAAATGCACGGCCTTCGCGAAATGCGTCTCGCTGAGCGAAATATGCGTCGGCCCAAATAGCGTAATGACGGGCACGCCGAAAGCCGGCGCAAAATGTCGAGGGCCACTGTCGGTCGTGACCATGATCGTTGCGCGGCGCACGCAGGCTTTGCTCAGCCCGATCGGTAGCGGATAGTCATCCCCCAGCCGAGTGTCGGCCAGGCTCAGAACATTCGGGTGATCCGCCATGGTCGTAATCTGGCGGACGATGTCGCGCTCGCGCGGACCGCAGATGGCAAGCACCGTGTGCCCCCAATCGACCGCGATCCGGCGCGCCAACGCGGCGAAATACTCGGTGGGCCACAGCTTCGAGGCGCCAAAGGCGGCTCCCGAATTCAGCAGCACGACCGGCTTGTCGGTGGGAATGTCGAGCGTCTGCCAAACTTTTTCCGCGGCTTGCTCGTCGGCCTCGGTCGTGGCCAGCTCCATCCGCGGCGATTCTTTCGGACAGCCCAAGGCATAGGCAATTTGCAGGTAAGCATCCAGCGTTGGTTGCGGTACGTACTCGCCCCCGGCACGCGGCGCATACAACTTGTGTGTCAGAAATGCCGAGCGCACGTCCCGTGCATAACCCACGCGCTGCCGGGCACCACTGGTCCATGCCCAAAAGCCGGTTCGCAACGAGTTCGTCAAAAGGATCACCGCGTCAAAGCGCTCGCGTCGCAGGCGTCGTGCAAATCGCCAGCCATTCAGCTCGCGGTTCTTGGAGCGGGGATCGAAGAACAATCGATCATCCAGCCACGGCGTGCCGACCAGCACTTCGGACACGTACGGGCGCATGATGCCCACGATCCTTGCTTGCGATCCGTAGTGAGCGCGCAAGGCTCTGAGCGTCGGCGTGGCCATCACCACATCGCCGATCCAGTTGGGTAGAAAGATGCCCAAGTTCATGGGGGCGGCCTGTGTAACTGAGCCAGTGTCCGGGCGCGGCACTACTACGTTGGCAGCGTCCGCCAAGACGGGCGGCTAAAGATAGCGGTGCTGTCCGGCAGCGACAATACCGAATGCCAACCCGGACAGGGCTGCTAGCAGGGAGCGTTTTGCTTTCCCGCCGACGGCGGCACGACTGCCGCCAGGCACGCTTCGAGCGACGCTTGCCCGCTGAGAATCTCCAGCCCGATTTCCACGGCCCACAGTGGCACGCCGGCAACCTCGTCGACGGCCACCTTGACCAGGTCCTTGTGCGTACACACAAGCGCCGCGGCCTTTCGCTCGCCCGCCAAGCGGGCCAAGGCGCCGATATCCTCAGCCGTGTAGGCGTGGTGATCAGGGAACTCGCGCAATTCCAACACCGCGTAGCCGCATTCCGTCAGTGTGTGGCGAAAGCCGGCCGGGTTGCCGATCCCGCAAAACGCCACGACCGGTTGACTCCGCAGCGACTCGAGTGGCGCGGACCGCCGCGAGGCCGATAGCAGCTGCTGCGGCGCATGGCGCATTTCGATGTAGGCGGCCCCCGGGTTGTATCGCTGTGCCACGGCGCGGAGACGCACACGTTCTTGCGGAGCAACCATGTCGGCCCGCGACAAGGCAATTACTCGGGCGCGGGCCAGTGAAGAAACTGGCTCACGCAGCATGCCGCGAGGAAACACATGCCCAAATCCAAACGGCTCGACGGCATCGATCAGCACGATATCGAGATCACGGCCCATGCGGCGATGCTGAAACCCATCGTCCAACAAAATCACTTGGCACTCGAATTCCTCGACCGCGGTGTGAGCCGCCGCGACACGGTCGGGATTTTGCAAATGCGGAACGTCAGGAAGTTTCTGCTCCAATTCCAGCGCCTCGTCGTTGCGGGCTCCCTCCTCGGCGCCGTAACCGCGGCTGATCAACGTTACGCGTAGATCGCGTGCCCGCAGCCAGCGAGCAATCCAAGCAACCAGGGGCGTCTTGCCGGTGCCGCCAAGCGTCAGGTTGCCAACGCTGATCACCGGCACCTCGGCCCGCGAGACGGTCAGATGCCCATGATCGTAGCCGTAATTACGCCAGCTAACGGCCAGCGTGTAGGGCATCTCAACGAGGCGCAGCGCCAGCCGTGCGAGCGCTGCGGTCAGTCCCCGGCGTTGGCCGCTGACCAAAGCGCGGAAATGGGCGGCGGAGGAATGTCGAATGTCGAATCCTCGAATGTCGCAAAAAAGCCGGAGCCGCCAGGACGAAAAGCGCTAATCGACAAAATGGGCCGAGAGTCGTACCTGGATCCCCCGTCCTGATTTGCGCATTCGTGTTTCGGCCTTCGGCCGCCAGGGGCTATTCTGCCAACTTATCGCAGATAGCCTGGGCCATTTCGCGCGTGCCGACAGCGGTCGGATCGTCGCGATTTGGCTTCAGGTCGTAGGTCACATACTTGCCTTCGGCGATCACATCGGCCACGGCCGTCTCCAGGCGATCGGCGGCATCGAGCTCGCCCAAGTAGCGCAACATCAACATGCCCGACAGGATCAATGCCGTCGGGTTGACCTTGTTCTGTCCCTTGTACTTGGGCGCGCTGCCGTGAGTGGCTTCGAACACGGCGCCTTCGGGCCCGATGTTGGCGCCTGGGGCCACGCCCAGCCCGCCGACCAAACCCGCGGCCAGATCGCTCACCACGTCGCCGTACAGATTCGGCAGCACCAGCACGTCGTACAACTCGGGCTTTTGTACCAGTTGCATGCACATGTTATCGACGATGCGGTCTTCGAATTCGATTTCGGGGTATTGCTTGGCCACGTTCCGCGACACTTCCAGGAACAAGCCGTCGGTGAACTTGAGAATGTTCGCCTTGTGAACGCAGGTGACGCGCTGTCGGCTGTTGCGGCGGGCGTAGTCGAACGCGCAGTGGACGATTTTCTCTGTGGCCGACACGCTGATGGACTTGATCGTGATGCCGGTCTCGTCGATGCCGGTCTTTACCTTCCGCTCGGAATGGCCATTGATGAAGTTGATCAGCTCGGCGGTCTCGGGCTTGCCCTTTTCGAATTCGATGCCGGCGTACAGGCTCTCCGTATTCTCCCGGACGATGACAAGATCGACGGGCACCTCGCTGAAATAGCTGCGCACGCCGCGATAGTGCTTGCAGGGGCGGATGCAGGCAAACAGCCCCAGGGCTTGCCGCAAGTGAACGTTGATGCTGCGGAACCCCGTGCCCACGGGCGTGGTGATGGGGGCCTTGAGCGCGCACTTGGTGCGGCGGACGCTGGTCATCACCGCCTCGGGGAGTGGCGTGCCCGCCTTCTCCATGATGTCGACGCCGGCCTCTTGCTCGTCCCAGTTGATTTTTACGCCGGTAGCGTCCACACACTTCTGGGCCGCGGCAGCCAACTCGGGACCGGTGCCGTCTCCGGTGATCAATGTCACTTCGTGCGCCATAGACTCTGTTACCTATCCTTTTTGCCCAAAGGGGTTGGAGGGATTCGCGGCCGGAAAGTGGTCTCGGCGGCGGGCGGGCGTAAGCCAAAAAAATTAACAGAACCGCGGCGAGGGGTCAAACGGCCCGGGTAACGCCTAGATAATGGTCCGTTATGACGAGCGTGCCCGAGCTGATTGAACCAAGGGGGTGCGATCGGCTGACGTCTGTGCGCGGCGGACCCTGAGCAGATTTGTTGAGTGGGAAGTCGGCTCGTGGTTTACCTTACCGAAACGCAAGCGGCAGGTTGAGGGCGAGCATGCCGAGCACGACTGCCAACGCTCCGGCGGATTCCGGACGTGTCATCTGCATCTTTTGCCAGCGCTGGCCAACGAGCAGTCGACGGCCAAGAAGCGCGGCCGTGCCCAGGCCGATCACCAGCACCGCGGCGAGCGGCGCCAGGCTCCAAGAATTCGACGCGGGCAACAGCAGGATGCCGATCGCTTCGAGGCACGATTTGGCGGCAACGGTCAATCGTAGTGTTGCTTCGATGGCATTGCCGGTCTTAATGTCCGTGGCCCTACGAATGCCTGGCGACACCAGTTCGACCAATCCCATCGTCAGGACGTTGATTACCGGCACCCTCAGCGCGATGTACATGCTCTTGGGCGCGTTGGTCCAGCGCGTCACGGGGAGCATCTCGGGCAGCGAGTCGTAGCCGATCGCCACCGCGCCTACCGCACCCAGGGCGAGCATCCACCCAATCACACGCGTGGCGATGACGGTCCGAGCGTTCATGGATCAACCAGCATGCAGTGGACAGCGCGGCCTAAGAAAGCCCCAAGCTCACCATGACTAGCGCGCCTGTCAGTGCAAAGATGCTTATCAAAAACAGTGCCGACGCGGCGGCGATGGCCACGCAAAAGCAAGTGAAACTGCAAATCGGCCGGCCTGCTTGCGCCAGCCGCTCCGTCAGTTCGGCCATGCTCCAGCACGCGACCGAGAGTGGGCTGGTAATCGTCAGGAACAGCACGACGAACGCGGTGCCCCGCCAGAACAGCACCGCCACGGCGCAGATGGCCACGCATACAAATAGCGTGCGCAACGAGAATTGCAGTTCGCCGTTCACCCGGGCTCCTGTCGGCTACCGAACCGTCTCATCGTAGCAGACCAGTTCGACCTGGTTACCTTCCGGGTCGCGCACGTACAGGCTGCGCCAATGTACCCAGGCATGTTCGGCGGTTTCCACGGCCACCCCCAGGCCCTGCAGCCGGTCAAGTTCGGCGTCGAAATCCGCCCGGTCGATTTCAAATGCCAGGTGATCGATGGTCGTCGCGGCCGGACTCAGGCCCGCGTAGCCGGGTTCCCCAGCGCGATCGAACAGCGCCAGCACCTGCGCATGCCCGCCGTAACCATCGGCGATCTTGAAGAAGGCCGCTTTGTCGAAACGCTTGAGCAGCGCGAGGCCGATCACATCCTGGTAGAACCGCTGCATGGCGTCGAGGTCTGTGACGCGGAGTGCGATCTCACCGAGCCCCCGGATCGACCGATTCGCCATGTTGAACATTTCTCCCGTTGCACGGTTCGCCCTCGCGCGTCGTTCAGTGCGCCGGCGTGAGGAAATAAATCCAAGCAATGGCGGCACTCAGAATAGCAATCGCGAGCAAGCATACCGCCAGCCACGTGACCGCGTAGACAATGCCGACCGTCGATAGGGCGAAGGACTCGTCCAGCGATATCGTCCGCGAACTACGTAGCCAGTTGAACAAGCACGCGAGTGGCATCGCGACAATGTAGTACGCCAGCATTACGGCTGGCACCGCGGCGACGGGGTTTTTCAAGGTGGCCGCCACGAGCCCCGCCTCGATGCCGCACATCGTCATCACAATCCAGAGGGCTCGCAGGCCGAATTGCATAGTCGCCTCGCCCCGCCGTTCGTCAGGCAGCATTCATCGTTCGGCATTGCGCCTCACAGGGTCGGCCCAATGCTCCAGGGCACGAATTCTTCTTCGCCGATGCCATGTTGTTCGCTCTTGGTCTTGCGGCCGCTGGCGACTTCCAGAATGAACTCGAAGATTTCGCGGCCGACTTCTTCGACCGGCGTGCCGGTGAGGACCCGCCCGGCGTCGATATCCATGTCGTCGATCATCCGTTCGTACATGGGCGTGTTGGTGGCGATCTTGATCGAAGGCGTTGGCTTGCAACCGTAGCAGCTTCCGCGCCCTGTAGTGAAGCAGACGACGTTTGCGCCACTGGCTACCAGGCCGGTGACGCTGGCCGGGTCGTAGCCGGGCGAGTCCATAAAGACAAAGCCACGGGCCGTGATCGGCTCGCCGTACAGGAACACACCCGACAGCGGAGCCGTGCCCCCTTTGGCCGCGGCGCCTAGCGATTTTTCGTAGATCGTGGTCAGGCCGCCATCCTTGTTGCCGGGCGAGGGGTTGTTGTCCAACTTCGCACCGAATGCCCCGGTGTAACGCTCCCACCAGTGAATGCGCTCGATCAGCTTTTCGCCGATCGCGCGGGTGCGGGCTCGCCGTGTAAGTAGGTGTTCGGCGCCATAGATCTCGGGCGTCTCGGTCAGGATCGACGTCCCTCCCGCCGCCACCAGCATGTCGCTGGCCACGCCCAGGGCCGGATTGGCCGTGATGCCGGAATTGCCATCCGACCCGCCGCAGTTCAGCCCGAGGATGATCTCGCTGGCAGGTATCGCCTCGCGGCGGACGTCATTCACCTGCGGAAGCATCTTGGCGATCTGGTTCTGCGCCGCTTCCAGCGTTTTGGTCGTGCCGCCGCAATCCTGCAAATTGAAAATCGGCGGCAGCTTGCGCGGCTGTGCCCCCAGTTGCACCAACCCGCCGTTTTCGACCAGGTACGACATGGCGCCTGTCTCGCAGCCCAAGCCGATCAACAGGTAACCGCCAATGTTGGGATGCTTGGCGAACCCGGCCAGCACGCGATTGAGCTGATCGTGATCTTCGCCGCCATATTGCAGGCCGCAGCCCCCTTTGTGCGTCAGCGGTAAAATACCGTCGACGTTTGGGTAACGGGCCAACAACTCGCGATCGAAACGCTGGGCGATGTACTTGCTCACCGAGGCCGAGCAATTCACCGTCGAGATCACTGCCAGGTAGTTACGCGTGCCGACGCGGCCATCGGCCCGGCGGTAGCCCTGGAAGGTGCGCCCCTCGATCGGCCGTGGGTCGGCCGGAACCTCGGTGGCGTACTGATAGTCGCGGCTGAATTCGCCGGCCGTCATATTGTGCGTGTGAACCCAATCTCCCGCGTCGATCGCGACCGTGGCAAATCCAATCGTCTGACCATAGCGGGTCACACGCTGTCCCTTGGGAATCGATGCCAGCGCGATCTTGTGCCCCATGCGCACCTGGCCAGAAAGCGAAACCGTCGTGCGGCCCGCCGTGACTTCGGACCCCAGGTCCAAGTCCCGGGCGGCGACGCAGACATTGTCCTCGGGATGGACCAGTACAACGTCGACGGTCGTGGCAACGGTGGCCATGAGCGCGGGTGTCCTCAATTCT